>JAUVLL010000034.1 GCA_030600745.1 Spirochaetaceae bacterium
AAATAAAACTCCTGTACTTTTTATATAATATCTATTAGATCCTTAATTACAGGGGATTATATGAAAGAACAGGACAGCCAGGATTTTATTAAAGCTCTTAAAACCGGAGACAGAAGTCTAATGCAGAAGGTACCAGGGGCAGAAATCCAAAATCCCTTTAACAAGGCCCCTGTCTATTACATAGATACTGTGAACTCTACAATGAAACTCGCAGAAGATTTTTTCTCTTCCCAATCTGCTATTGCGGGTATGGTTTTTATGGCTGGAATGCAGACTGCAGGGAGGGGACGTGTTCCGGGAAGGAAATGGGAAGCGGTAAAAGATCAAAACCTGTTGTTTACCCTGGTTTTAACCAAAGAAGAAATGGGGGTAAATCCTCTTCCCATTGTAGTGGGGCTCGGCGTTTCAAAGTACCTGGAAAATCATCATCAACTAAAACCTGAAGTAAAATGGCCCAATGATATCTATATAAATGGCAGGAAAATTGCCGGAATAATTATTGAATCACGAAAAGGGTTATTTAATATTGGGATCGGGATAAATATAAATCAGACTGAATTTCCAAAATCAATATCAGAAACTGTTACATCCCTGGCTATGGAAAAAAATGATAAATTCGATCTGTTATTAGAATTGGAATTGATTTTGACTGAACTAAAAGAAGTTTTAGGCTGTCATTCCTGGCATAATGATATAAGTTCCAGACTTTATAACGTTGGGAAAGAAGTTTCGGTAAGCACAGGTATTCCCGGGAAAGAGAAGAAAGTAACAGGTGTTATTGAAGATATAGGTTCTTCCGGCCAGTTATTATTAAAAAGTGAAGGAAGCCTTCTTGAGATATACAGTGGGGAGATAGGAAGCCTCTCTTGATTAACTGTTATTAATAATCTATTTTATTTTCATTAGGAGTACAGAAATGGACAATCCAACAAGAGAAGATGCTTTTAATCTTCTACGCGAATTCACAAAATCAGAAAGTTTAATTAAACACGGTCTCTCCGTTGAGGGTGTTATGAGATACTTTGCAAAAAAAAATAATGAAGATGTGGAAAAATGGGGGATTGTAGGACTTATTCATGATATGGACTACGAGATGTATCCCGAAGAGCATTGTATAAAGGTAAGAGAGATAATGGAGGAGCGGGAATGGCCGGAAGAATATATCCGTGCGGTCCAGAGCCATGGTTATGGACTCTGTGTAGATGTTAAACCGGAAACACTTCTCGAGAAAACTCTGTATGCCATTGATGAACTTACCGGTCTTATAACAGCAACAGCCCTTGTACGCCCTTCAAAGAGTGTAATGGATATGAAAGCCAAATCAGTAAAAAAGAAATGGAAGGCAAAACAGTTTTCAGCCGGAGTTGATCGCAGTATCATAGAAAAAGGTGCAGAAGCTCTTGGTGTGGAACTATCCGACCTTATTACTGACACCATCATGGGGATGCGGGAAGTCGCCGATGCAATAGGTTTAAAAGGCAATGTGGAAGAAGGCTGAAGGTAGATAGGTTATTAATGTTTAGTCTAAACAGCAAGTTTTTTTAAGAAAATACTGTTATAAAAGGAGAAAAGGAGCTTCTTTTTCCCTATAATGATATTTTTACTTAATTTTTGGATTTTTATGTTGGCAAATGTCAAAAGAATTTGTATCTTACATCTGAAAATTAATAAAAACAAACTAATACAGATTAGCAATTCGCAGGAGAGGTGAATAACATGGCAAAACAGATTCTTTATAATGAAGATGCAAGGAGAGCGCTTTTAGCTGGATTTGATAAGCTTACTAATGCAGTGAAAGTGACTCTTGGTCCAAAAGGGAGAACTGTCCTTCTGGATAAGAAATTTGGTGCACCAACAGTAACAAAAGATGGTGTTACAGTTGCAAAAGAGATTGAACTTGAAGATCCCTATGAAAATATGGGTGCTCAGCTTCTAAAGGAAGTAGCAACAAAGACTAACGATGTTGCAGGTGATGGAACTACAACAGCAACGGTACTTGCGTACGCCATCATTAAGGAAGGTATGAAAAGTGTTGCAGCAGGGATCAACCCCATGGGTATCAAACGTGGTATTGATAAGGCTGTAGCTGATGCAGCTGCTGAAATTGAAAAGGCTTCCAAGGAAATTAAGGACAAGGAAGAGATTTCACAGGTAGCATCCATTTCCGCTAATAATGACATGGAAATTGGTGATGAAATTGCCACTGCAATGGAAAAAGTTGGTAAAGACGGTGTTATTACAGTTGAGGACTCAAATACAATTGATACAACAACTGAGTTTGTAGAAGGTATGCAGTTTGACAGAGGGTATCTCTCACCATATTTTGCGACTAATAGAGATACTATGGTATCTATTATGGAGAGTCCTTACATACTTATCTATGATAAGAAGATTTCCAGTATGAAAGATCTTCTTCCAATTCTGGAGAAGGTTGCACAGGCAAGTAAGCCTATTCTTATTATTGCAGAAGATATCGATGGTGAAGCTCTTGCTACTCTTGTAGTCAACAGTCTCCGTGGTACCCTGAATGTTGTTGCAGTTAAAGCTCCTGGTTTTGGTGACAGAAGAAAGGCAATGCTCGAAGATATTGCAATTCTTACAGGTGGTGAAGTAATATCAGAAGATATTGGAATGAAGCTTGAAAACGCTGAAATTTCCCAGCTTGGAAGCGCAAAGATTGTAAAAGTTGAAAAAGAGAATACAACTCTTATCAATGGTGCAGGTAAAGCTTCAGATTTAAAAGAGAGAATTGCACAGATTAAGGCCCAGATCGATGATACCTCCTCTGATTATGATCGTGAAAAACTTCAGGAAAGACTTGCCAAGCTCGCTGGCGGCGTTGCAGTTATAAACGTAGGTGCCGCAACTGAAGTTGAGCTCAAAGAGAAAAAACACAGAGTTGAAGATGCTCTCTCTGCTACAAGAGCTGCCATCGACGAGGGTATAATCCCTGGTGGCGGTGTCACTCTTATCCAGGCAGTTCATGCTCTCGAGAAAGTGAACATGGATGATCTTGGTGAAGAAGAAAAAATTGGTTATAAAATAGTTAGAAGAGCTCTTGAGGAACCTATCAGACAGATTGCGATAAATGCAGGTCTTGATGGAGCTATTGTTGCTGATAAAGCTAAGAATGAGAAAAAGGGTGTTGGATTTGATGCTGCAGCAATGGAATGGGCAGATATGCTGAAAGCCGGAATTATTGATCCTGCAAAGGTAACAAGAAGTGCACTTCAGAATGCTGCTTCTATTGCCGCACTTATTTTGACAACTGAATGTGCAGTTACCGATCTCCCTGCTTCTGATGAAGGTGCTGGAATGCCTCCAATGGGTGCTGGCGGTATGGGTGGAATGGGAGGCATGGGCGGAATGATGTAAGCCCATTCTGAACTATTCCTGTTTCAGATATCAGAGGGTTGTTCCATTGTTAATGGGCAACCCTTTTTTAATATTGAAAGTAGTTGGAGTTGAGTATGAAAAAGATAGATTTCATGTTTGCAATTGGATATCAGGGGGTATCTGCAATTGTGGATAAGAATGCAAAGAATCAATATGGTAAATTATCAGGCAGGGAACTTTCTGAGAAGGGGTTATTCAAAACTGCTTTTTGCAGTGCACTCTACGATAAAGATAATTCCGGACTTAAAGATGTTGTTGCTGTTTTTAATCGTATGAGTGGTGAATCACTGTCATCTGTGGAATCTGTGAAACGGCTTTTAGGTGTCTTTGATGTTCCTGATAATATTACAAAAGTAATATACGTGTAAATCCTTCTTGACTCATCACAGTTTCCATGCTATTTTTCTTCGACATATGTAATTTAAATGAGGTAATCAATTTATGGCAAATTTATTCGCAAAGCTTCCTATGTTAATGGGAGTTCCCGAGGGCGGTGCTTCCGGTGGTTCAGGTCAGATGGTCACAACCTTTATTACTTTTGGACTTGTAATACTTATTTTTTATTTTCTTATTATAAGACCCCAGAACAAAAAACAGAAAGAAACAAAGAAGATGCTTTCAGCTTTAAAAAAAGGCGATAAAGTAGTTTCTATTGGTGGTGTTCACGGTACTGTTGTTGCAGTTAAAGAACAGACAACAGTCGTAAAGGTTGATGATAATATAAAACTGGAATTCTCAAAAAGCGCAATTTCCTCAGTAGTAAGTAAAGGTTAAGAAGCGTAGGAGTAGAAAATGAGCAAACGTGCACGATTATTAATTGTGCTTCTTGTTCTGGTTGCAGGTGGAGTGTTTCTCTATCCTACATTTAACTGGTACTATATGATCCCTCAGGATCAGAAGGAACTTGCAGCCGGTTCAAAAGAACAGATACAGGCATACGCCAGAGGCCGGGCCTCAAGAGATTTTATAGAATTGAAAGATCTTGTTGTAAAAGATCAGGACTCAGTAATGCCTGATAAATTTGGATTTCTAACGGTCGAGGCCAAAGATAACTATAAAATGGAAAAACGGGATTTCCCGGACACATGGTCAATTGCTGCAGTTCTTAACAGCCTCGGCAGTGAAAAAAGTGTTTTTAATTCTCTTGAAAATCAATACAGAGAAACTCTGCTTGATATTAAGGAATCCAGTAGTAAGATTCTTCAGCTGGGTCTTGATTTATCAGGTGGTATGTCTATTTTGCTTGAAGCTGATATTGACAGTCTGGAAAGAAGACTTGGTCATACTGCAAGCTCTGATGATCAGAATCAGGCTATTGACAGGGCGATGGAGATTCTTAATAACCGTATTGATAAATTCGGTGTTACAGAACCACAGATCAGACGACAGGGATCTACACAGATTGCAATAGAGATTCCAGGAGCTGCTGATCCGGAAAGAGTAAATGCTTTTTTGATGGGAAAAGGTTCTTTAAACTTTCATATTGTAGACCAGGAAGCCAGTCAGATGCTTTCTACGTACTTTAATGAGCATCCTGGTGATGTCTTTGCTGAAGACGGCTCTGTTAAGAGACTGGATTTTATTGAAGCCGGTGATGTTGTACGAGGTTACTACACTAAAGATGAGTATGGAATTGATCAGCTTCAACGTTACGTTGTTGTTTCTGAGGAGATAGGTCTTGATGGATCACATATACAGGAAGCAACTGTTGCCAGTCATCCTGTAACAGGAAAACCTGTAATCAATTTTACCCTTGATCAGGGGGGTGGCGAAATATTCTTCAAACTGACTACAGCAAATGAAGGGAAGACTCTCGCAGTGCTTCTTGATGATAAAGTAAAATCTATGGCAGTAATAAATGAACCTATCAGGGAAAGAGTTCAAATGTCCGGTTTTGATAGGGCCGAGGCTACTAATCTTGCTCTGGTACTTAGAACAGCAGCAATGCCTGTTGATTTAATGATAAATAACCAGCAGGCGGTAGGTGCTTCTTTAGGTGAAGATTCTGTCAGACAGGGTCTTCAGGCCATAACTCTTGGTTTTTTACTTGTTATAGTTTTTATGCTGATCTACTATCTGGGGGCCGGGTTTGTCGCAGACATTGCTCTGATGTTAAACCTTGTGTTTATTGTTGCTATTCTATCTGCATTTAATTTAACTCTTACACTTACAAGTATAGCGGGTATTATTCTTACTGTTGGTATGGCAGTAGATGCAAATGTAATTATTTTCGAAAGAATTAAAGAAGAGTGCAGATTGGGTAAATCTCCGGAAGCTTCCGTGAAGGCCGGCTTTAGAAAGGCTTTCTGGACTATTATGGATGCAAATATAACTACCTTTATAGCAGCTCTGGTTCTTTCCCAGATGGCGTCCGGGCCAATACAGGGTTTTGCTAATACCCTTGCTGTTGGTATAGTCAGCTCAATGTTTACAGCCTTGTTTGTTTCACGACTTATGTTTGATTTTACAACTGAGAAACTGAAAATTAAAAAACTCAGTTTAGGCTGGAGGGTATAATGAAAAAAGTGATAAAATTCACAAAAATCAGATATCTTATGTTTCTTGTATCGGTGCTTGCTATTGCAGGTGGGATTATCGGAACTACAGCCAATAGTGGTTTTAACTTAGGTATTGACTATCAGGCTGGTTTGAATCAGCGGGTTCAGATTGTGCCGGTTGCTTTTACAGTAGCATACAATGGTGTCAGTGATGTATCTTTTAATATGTCAGGAACCGATTTAACTTTAGAATTGAGAAATGATGAGGGTGTGACAAGTTATTCTTATTTGTTTACCGATTACCCGACTATTGCTGATCTTAATAGTGCTATGTCGGAGATACCGGGTCTGGTTATTGGGTTAGTCTCTTCCGGTACAGCGAAATCAGTAGATCTTACTTCCGGTTTGAATTATCCACTGGAGATTACAGCAGAAGCTTCTTATGTAAATATAGTTGGTACTGATGCTGTTCCCATTAATAAAGTCAGAGCGGCTCTTTCAGGACTTGGGAACCCTCTGGTACAGGTTGTTGGTAAAGAATTTTTAAGTGAGTTTATTATTCGGGTCAGTGATCCCGAAGGTAGTAAAAAAGATGAGATTGAAATACATATTATCAGCTCTTTGGAAAAAGTTTTTGGTGACAATACTGTTGTTATTAAACAATCGGATTATGTAGGTCCCAGGTTTTCAAGCAGTCTGGTAAGTCAGTCTGTTTCTCTTACATTAGTTGCTCTTTTGCTGATACTTGTCTATATCTGGTTCAGGTTTAAGCTTGGGTTTGCAATTTCTGCAATAACGGCTTTAGCACACGATGTGCTGATTATGCTGGGATTTATTGGAACCATAGGTATGGAAGTTTCCACAACAACTATTGCAGCTGTGTTAACAATTATTGGTTATTCCCTGAATGATACAATCGTAGTATTTGACAGAATTAGAGAAAATCAGGGACTTCTTAAGGGTGATCGATTTAATAATATCGTAGATACAAGTATTACTCAGTCTCTTAGTAGAACAATAATAACTTCTCTAACAACCTTGCTTGCTGTTACTGCTTTGTATGTTTTTGGAACAGGTTCAATAAAGGACTTTGCACTGAGTATGATTGTTGGTATTTTTATTGGAACATACTCTTCAATATTTATTGCTTCCCCTGTACTTCTCGAATTGACCAATGTTGCAAAAAAGCGAAAGGCAAAAAAGAGTGGTGTCGGTACCCAGGTGCCTGTTGTTACTGATGTGCAGAATGTTGATGGTTCCGGTTCACTGGTAAAAACAACAGCGATTCCTGAAGTGGAGAGAAAGCTGAGAGGGAAACGGAAAAAGAAGAAATAGCTTATAATTCTAAAGCCGGTCCTTTGTAAGGGATCGGCTTTTTAAATTTTAAATCAGGGGAATTTATGGACAATCTGGAATATCTTAGATCATTTATTAATAGGGACTCAGGTATTCTTTTGGATATAGAGAGCAGTAGTCCTGACAGAGATGATATTCAGCCCTCTATTGAAACGGAATTAGGGAAATTCCTTGGTTTAATAATCAGACTGACAAATGCACAAAAAGTTCTTGAAATTGGCAGTGGTATAGGTTATTCAACTATATGGCTTGGAGAAGCTGTAAAAGTAACATCCGGTAAAGTCGTAACCATAGATAATCATGAAAGAACTCATAAAGAAGTAATAAAAAACATAAAAGCTGCTGGATTGAATAACTGGATTGAAATAAAATTAGGTAATGCGGAAGATTTGATTATGGATCTCGAAGATGAATGGGATATTGTCTTTCAGGATGGCGGAAAGTATCTTTATCCTGTGCTTCATGATAAAATTGTCCGATTGACGAGGGTTGGCGGGTTGATTATTGCAGATGATACCTTGTTTAAGGTAAATACAGAGGTTAGAAAAGGTCTTGGAGACTATATGGATGAATACAATAAAATGGTATTTGCCGATAGTCGATTGTATTCAACTATTCTGACAGTTGGTCATGGAATAACGGTCTCCTTAAAGACAGGATCTGATAGTGAGTAAGATAAAAAAAATTGTTCGCTCGAATGTTATGGGTTTTTGTATGGGGGTAAAAGCTGTCATGCATAAGGTTGAGGAGCAGGTGGAATTAAATGGCAACACTGATATTTATACTTATGGACCCCTGATTCATAATCCTCAAGTGATCGAAAAGCTTCAATTGCAAGGTGTAAGTGCCATAAAATCTCCCTTAAAAGGGGATGGGGGAACAATAATTATTAGAGCTCATGGTATTCATCCTGAAAAAAGAAAGAATTTTGTAGATGCAGGTTATAATGTTGTGGAGGGTACCTGCCCCAGAGTTCTCCGTTCTCAGAAAACTGTCAGCCAGTATAGCCGGAAGGGCTGGTTTATTGTAATTGTCGGTGATAAGGGGCATGGTGAGGTTAAGGCAATAGTTGGTTGTGCGGATAAATATGATGTTATTCTTTCAGCGGCTGAAGCAGAAGAACTATACCTCCCTGAAAAAACTCTTGTAATTGCCCAGACTACTCTTTCCAAAAGGGAATACAACGAAATATGCAGTATACTGGAAAGAAGAAAGCCTGATATTAAAATTATTAAGAGTATATGTCCGGCAACCAGTCAGCGGCAGGATTCTTTACATGAGCTGACATCACAGGTTGATGCAATTATAGTTATCGGTGGAAAGAACAGCGCCAACACCAGACGGCTTCATTTAAGTGCACTTAAATCCGGAATACCATCATGGCATGTTGAGGATGTCTGTGATCTTCCGGATGATATATACGGTTTTGAAACGGTAGGTATAACTGCCGGGGCATCAACACCCAATTGGGTGATTGATCGAATAGAAGCAGCTCTTAAAAAAGGCATTTAGGCTGTTAGGGAAGATAGTAAAGGGTAAGACTGTCCTGATACTCTAAGCCTACAGTCTTCTTTCCTTACTAAAAAATTTATGTTATGTATATTGACAACTGATATGTATTTTCGCATTATCTAAACGGAGGAAATTAATGGCAGATATTAGTATAGAAAAGATAAGGCATTCCATGGCACATGTGATGGCAGAAGCAGTTACAGGGTTGATTCCTGGAACAAAGGTAGCTATTGGTCCTTCAATTGATAATGGATTTTATTACGATTTTGATCTTCCCAGACCTCTTTCAGAAGAGGATCTGGAGGAAATTACCGTAAGAATGAAGGAAATTATAAACGGTAAGTATGATTTCAGAAAAAGAGTAGTAACCAGAAAAGAAGCGCAGGAGATGTTTTCTGATGAAAATTATAAATTAGAGCTTTTGCGTGCAATTCCTGAAGATGAGGATGTTTCTCTCTATAGTCAGGGCAATTTTACCGACCTGTGTCGTGGCCCCCATGTTGAAAATACATCGCAGCTAAATGCAGGAGCTTTCAAGCTTCTTTCCATAGCAGGTGCATATTGGAGAGGTAAGGAAACTAATCCCATGCTGACAAGGATTTATGGAACAGCATGGAGAAACCCAAAAGAGCTGCGTCTTTATCTTAAACAGAGAGAAGAGATGGAGAAAAGAGATCACCGAAAGCTGGGAAAGGCTCTGGATCTCTATTCTACTCATGAGGAGGCTGGCCCCGGATTGATATACTGGCATCCAAAGGGTGCCAGGATAAGGCTGGCAATTGAGGATTACTGGAGAGATGTGCATTATCGGAATGGATATGAGCTCCTCTATACACCTCATATAGGTAAAGCCTGGCTTTGGGAAACTTCAGGGCATCTGGGATTCTACAATGAGAGTATGTACAGTCCTATGGAAGTTGATGAAAATGACTATTATATGAAACCAATGAACTGTCCTTTTCATATAATGATCTATAAGACTGACATAAGATCCTATAGAGAATTACCTCTGCGGTGGGCAGAACTTGGAACCGTATACCGCTATGAGAAATCAGGTGCTCTTCATGGTTTACTCAGGGTGAGAGGGTTTACCCAGGATGATGCACATATTATCTGTACACCTTCCCAGGTAGAAGAAGAGATTCGTGAGGTATTGAAATTTTCTCTTAATATGTGGAAGGTCTTCGGTTTTACTAATATCAAAGCTTATCTGTCAACGCGGCCTGAAAAATATGTAGGCGAGCTGGATGACTGGGATACAGCTACTAACTCTCTTGAAAAAGCAATACAGGTAGAAGGGCTTGAATATGAAACAGATGAGGGTGGTGGTGTTTTCTACGGACCCAAGATAGATCTTAAGATCAAGGATGCCATTGGACGGGAATGGCAAATGACAACTATTCAGTTTGATTTCAATCTTCCTGAACGATTTGATATGACTTTTGTTGATAGTGATGGGAAGGAAAAACGTCCTTATATGATACACAGAGCACTTTTAGGATCTATTGAACGATTTTTTGGTGTCCTGATTGAACATTACGCAGGGGCTTTCCCTGTCTGGCTCTCTCCTGTTCAGGTAAGGATAATACCTGTTGCTGAAGCATTTAACACCTTTGGGGATGATATTCTTAAGAAGTTGAAACTGAGCGGTATCAGAGCAGAAATAGATAAATCTGACAGCCGGATGAATGCAAAAATCAGAAATGCCCAGAAAGAAAAGATTCCCTATATGATTATTCTTGGTGAAAAAGAGGTGGAGTCGAATTCAGTATCACTTAGACTCCGGACGGGTGAACAGATAAATGGTATTCCTATTGATAAGTTTATTAGTGATACTCTTTTAAAGATAGAGAATAAGGATCTCATTTGATCTTCAATATTTACTCATGGATTTTCCCGGCGGCTGTTTTTGCAGCTGCCGGATTGAGTAATTTAACTTCCAGTGTTAAGTACAAACGTAACCCTGACAGAGCGGTAAGAAATAGAATAATTTGGTTTTCTTTAAATATCTCTTTCTCAATTGGTTTATTAGCAGTATCGGCATTTATTTTTAACTGGTCTGAAGTGGATTGGAGTATTAATCACCTCTATTTTGCACTGGCAGTATTCACCGCTTTTTATCTGAGCTTTATGATGAAATTCATTATTGGTGTTCCTTTGATTCTTTTCCTTTCAGCTGCAGTTCTCTTTTTTACTATTTATTTGCAGGATTGGAATCCTGCTTCTTCAGGAGATATTTTGGCAGGATTTAGAATTTTATCCAATAGTCAAAACACAATAATGGCTGAAGTTCATGAAAGAGGACAGCCTGTTGTCTTTATTGAAGGAGAGGATTTAAAATTGACTCTGGTTTTTGAATCTTTAATTATCAGCAGGTATCTGTTTTTTATAGACTCTAAGAGATATTATAAAATGATAACTTCATCATCTGAAGTGAATAAATCCGGATTTCAGGATAGAATAATTATCTGGTTAGCATCAAATACTTCCCTTGTATCTCGATTTGTCTATAAGATTGATATTGGAGATCAGCCGCTGCTTCATTTGTACAGTATTGAAATTGATGCAGATCAGAAAAATATTTCTATTGGAAATTGATTCTATTGAAGTATTTGCCGAAACATAAGACTATGACTATCACATTCTACAAACAAACAGCAGCATCTACCAGATACTATACAATACATGATCGGCAGGGGGATCTTTTTTCACCATATACATTTACATCAGTTTGGGGTAAAGTGTTACAATCCGGACATGAGAAGGTCTTTGTTTTTGATTCAAGGAAGGAAATGGATAGAAAACTACGTTTCCTTATTAAAAAGAGAATTGAATCAGGATATAAAGTACTCTATAGTTTTTCCAGAGGCAGTACGTATACAGAGTTTTTTAAATCAATCAGAGATATTCAGGCAGGTTAAATAAATGATAAAAGGGAATGATGATGACTTTACCAAATAAAATTACTGTTGCACGTATTGTTTTAGCACCATTATTTTTTGTTAGTTATTTTCTACCTCTCTGGACAGGCAGGTTTAATGGAGTTTCTGCATATTTAATTCTGATTATTTTTGCGGGTATAGAAATATCAGATTTTCTGGATGGGTATCTGGCCCGTAAACATGACCTTGTGACTGATCTGGGGAAGGTAATGGACCCTTTTGCTGATGTATTGAGCAGAATTACTTACTTCCTTTGTTTTGCTTTCACCGGGCTTATGCCTTTATGGGTTTTTCTAATAATAATTTATCGTGAACTGGCTATAACTTTTCTAAGAATGATGATGATGAGCCGGGGGATTGTTGTTGCTGCATCTCTGTGGGGGAAGTTGAAAGCAATCACCTATGCTGTATCCGGAATTCTTGGGGTTCTTGTTGTCGGTTTTGATCGATTAGGTATTCTTTCAGACTATCTGGACATTTTAAAGATAACACTATTAATAGTTTTCTATTTTTCTGCTGCAGCTGCTGTTGGGTCGTTTTTGGCTTATCTGAAAGCATCGAAGAGGATAAATAACTGAAACTGTTTTGTATACTTTATTTTTTATATATTCATATAGTTTTTTACCTAAAAATATAAAAAATAAAATTATCTCTATTGACATTAGATAGGGTTTAAAGTACTTTATTCAAAGCTTCAGTTGGGACGTAGTTGTCCCATCGATCTTAAAAAAACAATATACGTACTGATGTGCAGAGCTTGTTTATTTTCAGATTTACTAATTGAATGCGCTTGAAACTTTCTTGTTTATAACCGCAGAAGCGGTTGACATTAAGCAGGAATATTTGATATAAGTACGGACGCTGTTAACGGGCACCAGGCAACTGAGAAGTTAACGGGAGAGAAGGTCTTTAAAAGAAGAAATAGGGAAGGGAAGGAAAAAGAGAGATAGAAGGGTCAGGGAGAGTCAGCAGGTTCGTAAGGACGTGAGTTGGCAGAGCAAACTAAAGTTTATAAGTTAGCATCTTCGGATGCTAAAAATATATAATGGAGAGTTTGATCCTGGCTCAGAACGAACGCTGGCGGCGCGTTTTAAGCATGCAAGTCGAACGGTATAAAGGTGCTTGCACCTTTAGAGAGTGGCGAACGGGTGAGTAACACGTAGATAATCTGCCTTTGGATTGGGGATAGCATATGGAAACATGTGGTAATACCGAATAAGATCTTAGCATCAGAAGATGCTTGGAGGAAAGGTGCTTAGGCACCGTCCGAAGATGAGTCTGCGGTTCATTAGCTAGTTGGTGGGGTAAGGGCCTACCAAGGCGACGATGAATAGCCGGCCTGAGAGGGTGGACGGCCACACTGGGACTGAGACACGGCCCAGACTCCTACGGGAGGCAGCAGCTAAGAATCTTCCGCAATGGGGGAAACCCTGACGGAGCGACGCCGCGTGAACGATGAAGGCGGAAACGTTGTAAAGTTCTTTTCTTGGGGAGGAATAAGTCTGGTAGGTAATGACCGGATGATGACGTTAACCAAGGAATAAGCCCCGGCTAATTACGTGCCAGCAGCCGCGGTAACACGTAAGGGGCAAGCGTTGTTCGGAATTATTGGGCGTAAAGGGCGCGTAGGCGGTTTTACAAGTCTGGTGTGAAATACCTCAGCTTAACTGAGGGACCGCGCTGGAAACTGTAAGACTAGAATCTAGGAGGGGAAGTTGGAATTCCTGGTGTAGGGGTGAAATCTGTAGATATCAGGAAGAACACCGGTGGCGAAGGCGAGCTTCTGGCCATAGATTGACGCTGAGGCGCGAAAGCGTGGGGAGCGAACAGGATTAGATACCCTGGTAGTCCACGCTGTAAACGATGTGCACTAGGTGTTGGGCCATAAGGTTCAGTGCCGCAGCTAACGCGTTAAGTGCACCGCCTGGGGAGTATGCCCGCAAGGGTGAAACTCAAAGGAATTGACGGGGGCCCGCACAAGCGGTGGAGCATGTGGTTTAATTCGATGATACGCGAGGAACCTTACCAGGGCTTGACATATTTTTGACGTTCACAGAGATGTGGATTTCTCTTCGGAGACAATAATACAGGTGCTGCATGGTTGTCGTCAGCTCGTGCTGTGAAGTGTTGGGTTAAGTCCCGCAACGAGCGCAACCCCTGCTGTCTGTTGCCATCATTAAGTTGGGGACTCAGACGGTACTGCCGGTGACAAACCGGAGGAAGGTGGGGACGACGTCAAATCATCATGGCCCTTATGTCCTGGGCTACACACGTGCTACAATGGCCGGTACAGAGCGATGCGATACCGCGAGGTGGAGCAAATCGCAGAAAGCCGGTCCCAGTACAGATTGAAGTCTGAAACTCGACTTCATGAAGGTGGAATCGCTAGTAATCGCGCATCAGCATGGCGCGGTGAATACGTTCCCGGGCCTTGTACACACCGCCCGTCACACCACCCGAGTTGGGGGTACCCGAAGTCACTAGTCTAACCTGCAAAGGGGGACGGTGCCGAAGGTATGCTTGGTAAGGGGGGTGAAGTCGTAACAAGGTAGCCGTACCGGAAGGTGCGGCTGGATCACCTCCTTTCTGATAAGAAAGGTGGAATGGCTAGTCACCATTCCGAAAACAAATAAGTGTCGTATGACACAAAGCTCTTAGGCTTCTGATATCTTTCTTTCTTCCTTTCCTTCCCCGTTTCTTCTTAAAACATTTAGATTTTTTTAAAATAAATAATCTATATGGGCTGGTCGCAAACAAGTTTGCTGCTCGCCTGTGAGTCGTACCGGAAGGACGAAGTCCTGAGGAACGATCTCAGCATCCATGGGCCTGTAGCTCAGTTGGTTAGAGCGCGCGCCTGATAAGCGCGAGGTCACAAGTTCAACTCTTGTCAGGCCCATAATAGTATCGATTGATATTATTATAGTGCTGTCAGATGTCGAAATGTAACCACATCTAAGGCACATAATGTTCTTTAAAAGAAAGACTTAATACTGAAGAGGGAGTAAGTATTAAGGCAATAGGGAAGGATTACAGAGTAATATGGTCAAGCGAATAAGGGTCTACGGTGGATGCCTTGGAGCTATCTGACGAAGAAGGGCGTG
>JAUVLL010000162.1 GCA_030600745.1 Spirochaetaceae bacterium
AAGCAAGCCCGATTAAGGGAACACGCCCAAGAGGAGAGACGCTGAAAGAAGATGAAAAACTAAAAAAAGAATTACAGGCAAGCCCTAAAGACGATGCTGAGCTTTCTATGATAGTGGATCTACTGAGAAATGATATAGGAAAAGTATGCAGAGGGGGAAGTGTTAAGGTTCCGGAACATAAAACTCTATCAACATATACAAATGTACACCATCTGGTTTCAACTGTTGAGGGGTATCTGGAGGAAGATAAAAACAGCATTGATCTCCTTAAAGCCACCTTTCCCGGCGGGTCAATAACTGGTTGCCCAAAAATTAGATCCATGGAAATTATTGATGAAAAAGAACCATACAGACGTCATATCTATACAGGATCCATAGGCTATATTGGATTTAACAACAGGATGGATCTCTCCATTGTTATTCGTACAGCAACAATTACCGGAGGAAAGATATTTTTCTCTACCGGGGGAGGAATCGTTTACGACTCAAATCCTGCAGATGAGTACGATGAGACATTACATAAGGGCCAAAGTCTGATGAAAGTCCTTAACAGGCATATTCCCGGGGGAAACCATCCTTTGCTTACATCATCTCAAAACCAGCTTTGCTGGTCCAACGGCAAGTTTATTTCTGAAGAAAAAGCAGTTATCCCCGCTGTGTCAAAGGGATATCAGTATGGGGAAGGAGTATTTGAAACTCTAAAAATTGTGAACGGACAAATTGAATACCTGAAAGAACATTTAGAAAGATTAAAAATTGGATGTGAAATAGTCCTGGGGAATAATCTTCCAAACCAGGACTGGAAAGGAATTTCCAATCTGCTTATACACAGAAATAATTTACATAACACTACAGCAGTATTAAAAATAATTATATCAGAAGGCAAAAGCGGGCTTTTCGCCAATCAGAATATAATTGTGACATGTAGAAAATATCAAAAAAGAGCATCAATATTGGAAAGAGGCGGATTGCACCTTGGAATCTATTCACGCAAAAGAGAAAGTTTTTTAGCAGACTACAAAACAATGAATTACCTCTTCTACCTGAAGGCAGGAGAATGGGCAAAAGAGAACGGATTTGATGAGGCTGTTATATTGAATTCCGATAGATCTGTTTCAGAATCAAATACAGGTAATATAATTATTGTTCAGGATAAAACTCTAATTATTCCGGAATCACCCCATAGATTGACAGGTATAATGGAAAAAGCGGTATGTAACGAGTATAAACATAAGGGATACCGGATAATCAGGCAAAAAATTTATCCTGAAAAACTAATCCGTGAAACAAAAGAAATTTTTATAACCAATTCCTTAATTGGAAAAGTGTCTGTTACTTCAGTTGATAATATTAAAAAGGATTTAAAGTATCCCTGCTAATCACCCCTGAATATTTTTATAGAGTTCAATACTGTAATCAAAGCAACCCCGACATCAGCAATAATTGTTGCAGTATGATTTATTACATTGACCCTGGCATCCATTATGGAATCCGATGCTTTTAAATCATCCTCTATTTTTGCCGCACAGGACGCACAGCTTAAATTATTTGTATGTAAAGTATATGTTGTTGCCATTTTATGACCCCTTATAGTTCCATTATGTGAGCAAGAGAGTAATTGATAATTGTTTCTATATGCTCATATATTCATATTGTCAAGAAATATCATGAGATTAGTTGTTGAAGAACAGAGTATTGATAACTGGATGTCAAATTTAATAGAACTAAAATAAAGAGATATATAAAAAACAATTCTTTGATTGTGAAATAGACAGTTCAATGTTATAGTTTCAATCATAATCTTAAATACCAGGAGCAAAATCAAATGTTTTCAAACAGAATATCCAATGTACAAAAATCTTTTATAAGGGAGATTCTTAAAGTCTCCGCAGATCCCTCAATTATTTCATTTGCAGGTGGTCTTCCAAACGGAGATCTATTCCCTGTAGAGAATATAAAAGCTTCAACCAACAAGGTTTTCGATTTAGTTGGTCCGAGCTTGCTGCAGTACAGTAACTCTGAGGGTTATAAAGGGCTTAGAGAAATGATAGCAAAACGTTATAAAAGCTTCTATTCCCTGAATGTTCCGGCAGATAATATACTAATAACAAATGGCTCTCAGCAGGGATTAGACCTTCTTGGAAAAATATTTTTAAATGAAGGCGATAGTGTGATTATGGAGGAGCCGGGTTATCTTGGGGCAATTCAGGCCTTAGGGGCTTACAGTGCAAATTTTTTACCTGTACCTGTTTCTGAAGATGGAATGGATGTTGAAAAACTTAAATCGGTTCTTGCAGGGAATAATCCCAAACTGATCTACACAGTTCCTAATTTTCAAAATCCTTCAGGTATAACCTACACAAATGAAAACAGGAAGGAAGTAGCAGATGCTCTTAGGGGAAGCAGCGTTTATATGATAGAAGATAATCCCTACGCAGAGCTGAGATTTTCCGGAACTAATAAAAAATCCTTTATGGAATTTCTTCCGGATCATACAATACTGCTTGGAACAGTTTCAAAAACAATCGTTCCCTCCTTTAGACTTGGCTGGATAGTCGCACCGGATGAAGTAATGGAAAAACTTCTTGTTGCAAAGCAGGCTGCCGATCTGCATACAAACTATTTCTGTCAGCGGATTGTGGATCAGTTTCTAAGTGATTACAGTCTTGATGATCATATAGAAACTATTAAAGCTCTCTACCTGTCCAAGAAAAACACAATGATTAGTGCAATAAAAAAGAATTTCCCCGAAAATGTCAGCTTTACCGATCCGGAAGGTGGAATGTTCTTATGGGTAACTTTACCTGAAGGTATTAGTTCTATGAAACTTTTTGATAAAGCGATAGAGAAGAATGTGGCCTTCGTTCCGGGTGACCCTTTTTATACAAACAAAACCGATGTAAATAGCTTTCGTCTAAATTTTACAAATTCTAACGAAGAAACAATTAATACAGGTATTAAAAAACTGGCAGAGTGTATTAAGGAAATGCTTTAATGGAGGCTATAAATAGTTTGGATCAACTTGTAGAAAAAGTAAAATCCTTACCTGGAAGAAGGATTGCTGTTGCTTTTGGACAGGATCCCCATACTATAGAATCGATTGCCCAGGCCGTTAAAGAAGGTTTTGCTGATGCAGTGTTAATTGGGGATAAAACTGTAATAGAATCTATTTGTGATAACAAGAGTATTGATTCCAGTTTGTTTGATATTAAGAATAATACAGATCCGGTTTCCTCCTGTAAAGAAGCTGTGGCAATGGTTCGTAACGGGAATGCGGATGTAATTATGAAAGGTCTTGTGGGAACAGATAAATTTCTGAAAGCTGTTATGGATAAGGAAAAGGGCCTTTTACCACCCGGAGCTGTAATGAGCTACGTAGGAGCTCTTGGTATTCCAAAATACGATAAACTATTATTAATTTCTGATCCTGCAGTTATCCCCTTTCCCGATTTAAAACAGAAAACGGCGATGGTAAATTATTCAGTGGCTATGGCGCACAAACTCGGGATAGAGAATCCCAAAGTTTCCCTGGTCAGTTGTACTGAAAAAGTAAATCCAGGGATACCGAATACTGTTGCAGATGCTGCAATATGTAAGATGAACCAACGGGGTCAGATTCCCGGATGTATTGTAGATGGTCCTTTGGATATCTTCCTTTCCTGTGATAAAGATGCAGTGAAGGTAAAAGGAGTACCAACCCCTATAAACGGAGAGGCAGATATACTGGTTTTTCCTACCCTGGAAGCAAGTAATGTTTTCTACAAAGGTCTTATGCTGTTTGCAGATGCAGAACTGGCAGGACTTATACAGGGGACAACACATCCGGTTATTGTTATGTCCCGAAGCGAAAGTGCAAAATCGAAATTCTATTGTATTGCATTGTCGTGTTTAATGGCCGATTCCCGATGATGATATATATTTCCCGTTTTCCACATCATAATATGTTATCCCCGGTGCGGACAGTTGCTTTGAAATAGTATTTTCCAGGATAGTCATTATTTTATTTTCATCCATCCCTGTTTTATATTGAGTTATACCAATATAAAAACTGTTTGCACTGTGGTTATTGGAAAAGATACGTTCGGCAACTTTTATAGCACCTGCAGTATCGGCTTCAGGTAATATAATATAAATATTATCCTGTCCTGTTCTAAATGGAATATCTTTGAGAAGTCGTATTGAACATGATATGGCTTTCCCTGCATTTTCAAGTAGACTTATTGAATTTGCATATAATTTCTCAGCTGAATGAGTTAAAAACCCTTTAATATTAATATGAATCATACTGAACACATTCTCCAAATCCTGAGAATCTTCGATATACTGATTAAGATATAAAGCTAGTTGGTTTTTACCAAAAAAACCTGTAATAATATCAGTTGAACCTGTATCATCTTCCGGGTTAATATCTATTATTGGTTTTTTCCCTTTTATTCTATAAAAAGCATTATCAGAGCTTACAGAGTATATTGGCTTATGCCCCCTGGATCCTTCACTCCTGAAAAGCCCTGATATTTCATTCCTGCCATCGCTATGGCCCAAAGACTGCATGATATTATTTAAAACCATAACTATCTTGTAAGTGTAAAGAATTATATCTCCATTTGTCAGCTTTTTCTTATCTTCCTTAAATAGAGTTTTTATCCTACGGGACACATGGTTTTCTATTTCAAACCGGAATTCCTTTTCAGAATTTCTAATTGTTTCTATTGCTACTTCCCCTCTGCTGAATATTTCAAGAACCATTCTTTCAAGAATATCCTTAAATTGAGATACAGATTTATATAATACAGGTATGGTAGTTATTATTCCTGGCTGCATTATTTTAGGCAGGTGCAAGGATATATTGGGACATATATATTTCTTTTTTACCCATAAAATATCAGATGCAATCCTTTTGGCATAATCTGATTCTGCAAAATCAGTGTTGCTTTCCAGATGTCTGCAGTATACATGCAAAGGTCCCAGGTAATTTTTAAGAATTAACTCATCTATAAACAAGTACCAGTTTTTTAATAAAGGCTCCATTACTTCCTGAAGCTCGATAACTTTTCCGTATGAATCTCTGAAAAAACCATATTCAATATTACTGAATCCATAAAACATATCTTTTAAAAGTGCCAGCAGAATAACAATTCTCTGAAGAGAATCATCCGGAGAAATAAGTGCAACTTCATTTGGCAAATTCAGAATGGATTTAAAATAAGGATACATATCAGGATTATCATCCAGATTGCTCCATCCTGCTTTTGGAAACATAAGATCAAGAAGTAAAATCCCCTGATGAACACCAATATCTTTTCCCTCTTCCCTTTCTGTTATTTCATCATCCGGTAATTCCCGGTCTGCAGGGTCTTCACCATTTACCCCGGGAATTTTTATATCAGAAGATGTTACCAGATCTGAAGTTTCCAACTCCAGAAAATTAAGGATTTCATGTCCTTTTCGTTTAAACATAGTGTTATAATCATAGGCTTTGGAAGATACCGCCATAAGAAGCAGAGGATACAACCTGTATTTAATCAACACAAATACATTGTTTATTTCACTAAGTGCCAGAGCATATGATTTACGCAGCCTGTCTCTCTGAAGATCCTTTTTATGCAGGCCATTTATTGATAACCTGTAAGCGTATTTTACTGCACTTTCAATATCATTTTTCCTGTTTACCTTTGACAGCTTGATCAGAGGAATATAAATCAGTTTTATAATAGATAAACACATATTAAGTGAAATCTGTTTTGGTTTTCGTTTAAGGATAAAAATCTCATCCTGAATACTTTGTATATCCCAGGAACAAATTATATCTAAAATTTTCCAGTAGAATGGATTTTCCTCTCTTCTGATATATTTTTTCTGAATATTTTTTGTTACAAATCGGGTGGAAATAACCAAAGTTTTAATAGATTTATAAAAATAATAATTACTGTTTTCAATAAAATGGGAATTTATGTAGTTCTGCTGATTTGAGAAAAGACTAAAAATTGCAGAGAAAATCTGCCTGGTTGTTTTAATACCATGATCGGGGTGAGAAGCTAAGTAGTAAAGTTTGATCCGCTCGATATATCCATATCGAATTGTGGTTTCTGCTTCATCTTCCTCCCGGGGGGAATTACTTTCCGGTGGAACCTGACTTATCCATTTATCCTCGCCCTTTCTTCTGTTCTGATCAAGAATTTCCATATAACTCTCACTAATACGCTGATCAGTTTTCTCTACCCCTATCTCCCCACCAAGGATTCCGGACATCTTTTTTGCTTCTTTCCTGGTTAGTGATCCTAAATTCTTTTTAATTCTTGTCAGTTCACCGGGTTCATATTTTTCTTCCGGTCTTTCAGCCATTTGATCTTCCTCATATAATGGTCCTTCATATCGATTTCAAAATCTTCGTTTGAGTCATATTTTCTACCAAACACATCAGACCATAGGGATTTATCTTCCATACACATATAAAAATATACCTTCTCTTTCCATTTTTCAGAAAATCTGTTGTAAACCGAGATAAACATTCTGCGTTTCAGATCGAGAGGATAGGATAACTTACCCTCTGCATCCACAAGGGGCATTTGCAAAATCTTACTTTTCATTTTTCGTCTGCGAAGTTGTTTGATTACAGGTTTGATAAAGGTCAGAGTTCCCAGAGATATAAGTGCTACTTCATCAGGTGAAAAGTTATCCTGAATGTAATCTATCAGAGTATGATATTCTTTCTCCCAGCCCTTATATTCAACAATCGGATGAAAGTGAAATCCTACAAGAATACCCATATCCGCAACGGCCCGTGCTGCATCCAGTCTTTCCTTCAGAGTTGCTGTATAATGCTCTTCTGCATCTATAATTACATCTGTATTAAGTGACCATGTTACCAATACATTACAGGGGATATCATTGTTATGAAAATAACCAATTGCATTGGATTTTGTTTTAAGTTCAAGTATTACATTACAATTTTCCCGGGCAAAGGCAAAAATATCATCAAGAATCCCATCTTTATTACCCCACATAAGGGAATCTGAGGACTGACCCGTTCCAATATGATAGATTTTCTCAGGATCAAGTTTAAGATTTTTCAGCTTAGCCCTTAGATTTTTATGAAGATATATTTTCCCATCTGTATAAAAGGATTGAATAGAGCAGTAACTGCAGTCAAAACCACAATTTTTAACTGCATCCAGTGTAAGGAGATTACAGCATCTTGTTTTTTCGCTTGCTACAGGACAGTTTCCAAGGATAATAGAATCATCTGACTGGCTTACAAAGTCCAGTTTTGGCGGAGGGATTTGCTGAGGTTTAAATTTACTGTAGTCATTACTCTGCTGCTTTAAGAATTCCCATTTTCCAGTTATTCCCTTAAGCAGTTTCTGCCGAAGATTTTTTCCATTTAATTTATCCGTACAATCTTCATTCCAGATAGAAGATAACTCTCCCTCCTGCC
>JAUVLL010000082.1 GCA_030600745.1 Spirochaetaceae bacterium
AACATCACCGACTTTACCTGCTCTGTATCTCTCCTTAAGATCTTCTATCTCTGCTTTGTTTTTGTTAAACACATCATGATAGATAAATACAGGATTACCCTCTACCTTACCTGGAATATCTGCTCTTATTCTGTTTGGATCGGTATACATTCCATTTACTTTTTTAATAACTGTTTTGTAATCATCTGAAAGATAAATAGCATTGTTCAGGGATTTTGACATCTTTGCATCACCGTCAGTACCAACCAGTGTGGGGACATCACCTATCATAACATCGGGTATCGGGAAAACTTCACCGTACATTGTATTAAATCGCCGTGCAATCTCTCTTGTCAGTTCAACATGGGCTTCATTATCTTTCCCCACTGGTACTAAATTAGCCCTGGGCATTAGTATATCGGCTGCCTGCAGTACCGGATATCCCAAAAGTCCCAGAGGCATCTCATTAAGATTTGCTGATTTAACCATATCCTTAAGACTTGGAATCCGCTGCAGCCTTGGAACGGTGACAAGGTTTTCGAATATTAGATTCATTTCATAGACTTCATGTACTGCTGACTGGAGATAGATAGTAGACTTTTCCGGATCTATACCGCAGGCCAGATAATCAAGAATCATCTCTCTTGCATTGCCTGCTATGTTTAGTACATCCTCTTTAGTGGGTTTTGTTGTAAGCATATGCAGGTCTGCAATTATAAAAAAACAATTATACTCATCCTGTAGTTTAACTCTGTTTGCCAAAGATCCGACATAATGTCCAATATGCAGTTTTCCAGTGGGTCTGTCCCCTGTAAGTATACGTTTACGATTCATTTATTTCCTTCTTGTATGATTTATGATTTATCCTCTTCGCCTTTATTACTTTTTTCATCTTTAATATGCTCAATTTTTCTTCCACTACCAATAAGAATACCAACAGGATAGAGAAATGGAATATTCTGACACACAATTTGAACAATTACAGTAAGGGGAACTGCCAGAAACATTCCAACTATACCCCATATCCATCCCCAGAAAACAAGTGAAAAAAGGATAACTATAGGACTTATATCCAGTCTGCTTGCCTGCAGTCTCGGATCTATAAAATTACCTATGATCATCTGTATTCCAGCCATAGAAACTATAACAGCAACTATTCTTCCTGGCTCAGGGTAGAACTGTATAAAACCCATGAGGATTGTGATGATCATAACTATTGCTGAACCAATACTTGGAATAAAATTCAATAAAAAAGCAAACACCCCCCACATGGGGGCAAAATCCAGACCGATAATTGTCAAAGACAGCCATACAAGAATACCGGTACCGACGCTTATAATAAACTTAAGATTAAGATATTTAACAACCTGACCTGTTATTCGATTTAAGATCCTGCTAATCCGTATCCCATTATCAGTCTTAAAAGCTAAAATCATTTTTTTGGGTGCAAACGGATTCTCCAGAAGCATGAATATAAGAAAAATCATAATTAAAAGTCCGGAACTTGCAAAGCTTACAAGGGAACTGGAAAAACTTCCCAGATACCGGAGAAGAGTACCTGACCACTCTATCTGATCAAAAAAATCGTATGAAACGCCAGTCTTATTCTGTATAAATCTGACAAGCTCACTATTCAAAATCGAAAATCTCTCAGCATACTTCGGGTATTCCTCTATAAAAGCGGCAATGCTTGACTGAATAAAAAGAACAATCAGGAAAACTACCCCGAAAACAACTGCAATTACAATTATTGCAGATAGATTCCTGGGAATATGTATTTTATGGAGAATATTAATTAAAGGATTTAAAGTAACTGCCATAATCCCTGCAATAACCATGGGAAGCATAACACCTGCCGCAAGCTTCATCACTGCTCCAAGGAGTACAAGAGTTATTACTCCGAGTAACACTGTTTCAACCTTTTCAAACTTCATACAGGGATACTAACATTTAAATTGAGTTCTGGTAAACAGTAAAAAATTGAGAGAGCCTGAATTAAGGGATAGCTATTACCTCTAATTCGAGTAGATTTGCTATTGCATGGAAAAGAAAGGGGTTCTTTCTGTACCTTTACTTCTGCCTCTTCTCTTGTCCATACTCTATTAAATGTTCAATGCATCAGAAATCTTTTTAAGGGTTGCAGGAGATGGCATAGCTCTACCACTTTCCAGCTGTGATAAAAAACTTGAACTTACATCCAATTTTTCTGCCAGAATTGCAAATATTACTCGTAAAAGAGTTGATTAAACCTTGATAAAACCTTTTTTCTGGTGTACTATGCTGTTGTCGGTTTCTAACCGACAAAAGTGAAAAATAATAAAATTTTAGGAGTAATTATGAATGTATACATTCGTTCGATTGGAGCGTATATCCCTGAAAACCGGGTAACAAATGATGAATTATCAAAGACAATGGATACATCTGATGAGTGGATAAAATCACACACCGGAATTGAAGTAAGACATATTGCTGCAGATGGTGTAACAACTTCCGATATGGCTGTCAGCGCAGCAAAACTTGCACTCGAAAGAGGTGGATTAACAGCAGAAGATCTGGATATGATAATACTAACAACTGCAACACCCGATTATATAGGGTTTCCGGCAACTGCCTGTGTTGTACAGGATAAATTAGGTGCAAAAAATGCAGGTGCTTTCGATATGGTAGCCGGTTGTACAGGTTTTATCTATGCTGTCGATAATGCAAAAAATATGATTTTAACGGGTACTGCAAAACATGTTCTGATAGTCAGCTCAGAATTACTAACAAAGATCTCTAATATGCAGGACCGGGATACAGCAGTGCTTTTTGGAGATGGTGCAGGGGCAGTAATCCTTAGTGAATCATTAAATGATGAAAGTTCTGTAGAACATGCTATTCTAAAATCAGATGGTTCGGGTGCAGAAGTACTTATGAGAAAAGTCGGTGGTATAAAATATCCTTTCGAAGACGGGAAAACAACTTTTAATGATACTGCCCTGTATATGGATGGGCAGGCTGTGTATAAATTTGCTGTAAAAGTAAATACAAAACTAATAAAAGAACTTTTAGAAAGGAGCAACCTTTCGATTGATGATATAAGCTGGATAGTTCCGCATCAGGCTAATATAAGAATACTTCAGGCTGCAGCAAAAAGATTAAGAATACCTCTCGAAAAATTTTATTTCAACCTTATGGAATATGCAAATACTTCTTCTGCATCAATACCAATAGCTCTCAACGAAATGTACGAAAAAGGGGAGATGAAAAGGGGTGACCAAATCCTGCTTACGGGATTTGGAGCCGGTCTTACTTACGGCGGGACTATTATAAAGTGGTAAATATTTTTTTTAATTCATATCGGCCTATGACCGAAAAACTTGGAGGAACAAATTGAAACGTATTTATTTATTTCCAGGCCAGGGGGCACAATACCCCGGGATGTGTAAAGATTTTTATGATAAATCAGAAACAGTAAAAGATCTGTTCAAAATTGCAGACGAAGTTACAGGAAGAAATGTAAAAACTCTTCTATTCGACGGGACAGCTGAGGATCTTAAACAAACAGAGAATACCCAAATTGCAATTACATTGATGAATTTGTCTATTAGACGGTATCTTATCGATAATGGTGTAAAGGCTGATGGTGCAGCAGGATTTTCTCTGGGTGAATTTTCTGCAATGGTTGAAGCAGGGATTCTCACCGAGGAACAGGTGCTGCCTATGGTTATCGAAAGAGGTGAAATAATGGCCGGAGTTGCTAAAGAAAACCCTGATCTGGCAGGAGGATCTGCAATGGCTGCTGTTATTGGAATGACTTCTGAAGATGTAAGTTCTAATATTGAGGGTGTAGAAGATGCTTATGCGGCAAATTTCAATGCTCCTACTCAAACAGTAATATCCGGCACAGCTGCCGGTATAGAAGCAGCAACTAACAAACTTAAAGAGGCAGGTGCAAGACGAATAATACCATTGAAGGTATCCGGTCCGTTTCATACACCATTACTTAATGATGCAAAAAAATATTTTATGGAATATATTTCCAGGTTTGAGTTCAAAGATCCAATTAAACCTATGTACTCAAATGTAACAGGAAAGAGGGTCGGTTCCGGAATTGAAGCTAAAGAACTCTCCGGCCTGCAGGTTATATCTCCCGTTAAATGGGTTAATATAGAAGAAAATATACTAACAGAAGGTTTTGATTCAATTATAGAGGTTGGACCGGGAAAAGTTCTTACCGGATTCTGGAAATCTGCATCAAAAGAGATTAGCTGCATAGTAACAGGAACATTGGAAGCAACAGATAAAATTAGCTAAAAATAGGAGTTTAGAATGCTATTAGAAGGTAAAAAAGCCCTGGTAACAGGTGGAGCCCGGGGAATTGGAAAGGAAATTGTAATCTCCTTTCTTAACAATGGTGCGACCGTATATTTTATAGATCTCAATCCAAGTGAATATATGGATGAGTATGAAAAACTTGCAGCAAAAACAGGTCAGAAAGTAGTTTTCAAACAGGCAAATGTTGCAGATGAAGAACAAATTTCAAGTGTAGTGAATGAGATACTCGAAGAAAGCGGAGGTCTGGATGTACTTGTAAACAATGCAGGAATTACCAGAGACGGTCTTTTCTTTCGTATGTCTTCAAAAGACTGGAATGATGTTTTAACTATTAATCTTACTAGTGCTTTTTATATTTCAAAAATAGTTTCAAGGGCAATGGCAAAACAAAAATCGGGATCTATTATAAATGTAGCATCTATTGTCGGTATTATTGGTAATGCAGGACAGGTAAACTACTCTGCCTCAAAAGCAGGTCTGATAGGCTTTACAAAGAGCCTCTCAAGAGAGCTCGGCAGGAAAAATGTTCGTGTAAATGCAATTGCTCCCGGATTTATTAAAACACCAATGACAGACAAACTAAATGAAAAACAGACAGCAGATCTTGCTAATCAGATTCCTATGGGAAGGCTGGGAAAACCGGAAGAGGTTGCAAAAGTGACCCTTTTTCTTGCATCAGATCTTGCATCATACGTAACCGGTCAGGCAGTGCATATTACCGGTGGACTGGGAATGTAGAGACTTTCCGATTAGTGTTACAATATATTTTATGTACCACTGGAAATGAAGGAAAGTGCTCGATAGCGATAAAGATAAAGGTAAAAGGGGAATATAATGGATAGAAGAGTAGTAGTAACGGGGATGGGTACTATAAATCCCCTCTCACATAATGTAGAAGATCTTTGGAGCGCAATTAAGGCCGGTAAATCAGGCATTGGACCAATAACAAAATTCGACACCACCGAGTTTCCTTCCAAAATTGCGGGCGAAGTAAAAGATTTCAACCCATCTGATTTTATTGATTCAAAAGAACACAGAAAAATGGGTTTGTTTACCAAATTTGCTGTAGCCGGTGCGGTGGAGGCCATGAAACAGGCAGGTCTGGACAAAGGAAATATTGAACCGTACCGTTCCAGTGTAATACTGGGTAACGGAATTGGAGGTTTTGAAATTATTGAGGATGCACACAGAGTTTTATTTGAAAAGGGTCCCAGGAGAATTCCTCCTATGACAATTCCCAAATTATTGTCTAATGAAGGTCCCGGCAATGTTGCCATAAGGTTTGGCTTTAAAGGCCCATCTTATGTTGTAACAACAGCTTGTGCTTCTTCTACGGATGCTATTGGTCAGGCAATGAATGCCGTACGAACAGGTCTCTCTGATGTTGTTATAACCGGCGGAACAGAGGCGGCTATTACAGAACTTGGAGTAGGCGGTTTCTGTGTATTAAAGGCACTTAGTACAAAACGTAATGATGACCCTGAAAAAGCATGCCGCCCTTTTGATGATGATCGTGATGGTTTTATATTAGCTGAAGGTTCCGGTATTCTGGTTCTTGAGGAACTTGAACATGCAAAAGCACGTGGTGCAAATATTCTGGCAGAAATTGCCGGATATGGAGCTACATGCGATGCATTCCATCTTACAGCACCAAATTCAGATGCTATTGCAGCTTCAACAGCCATGGCTGGTGCAATAAAAGATGCAGGCCTCCAGCCTTCAGATATTGATTATGTTAATGCTCATGGGACATCTACACCTACAAATGATCCATTAGAGACAAAGGCAATTAAACTTGCTTTAGGAGACCATGCTTATAAAACTAAAATATCTTCTACAAAATCCATGACTGGTCACCTTGTAGGTGCTGCTGGTGGGATAGAAGCTATTATCAGTATTAAAGCCATACAGGATCAGTTTTTTCCGGGGACCCTTAATCTTGAAAATCCTGCAGAGGGATGTGATCTGGACTATGTACCAGGTCTGGGAGTACCAGGTAAGATTAAAACTGTTATGTCCAATTCCCTGGGATTCGGAGGGCATAACGGAACACTTGTCTTCAGGGAGTATGTTGAATGAAAGATCCAAAAGAATTACTGCCCCACAGAGATCCATTTCTTTTTGTGGATGAGCTTACAGAAGTAAGTAAAGATAAAATAACATGTAAAAGAATATATACAGATGCTGAATTCTTTTTTAAAGGTCATTTCCCTGAATATCCTGTAGTACCAGGTGTTATCCTGGTTGAATCCATGGCTCAGTGCGGGGGTGCAGGTATTAAAGAATTAGGTATTTTAAATGATGATGCTCTTTTTTTTCTGGCTACTATTGAAAAAGCAAAGTTTAGAAAACAAGTAGTACCTGGTGATGAAGTGAGATTTGAAATAGAAAATGTTAGAATCTCTCCTAAACTGCTGAAACAGAAAGGAAAAGCTTATGTAGTAGATGAAGTTGCTGCTGAAGCAGAATGGCTCTGCATTGTTGGTACGAAGTAGTTTTTTTCCAAGGGCAGCTTATACAGCTGTCCGTGTTTTATATTCAATTAAAAAACAGGCCTGATCCTTTACTAAAATTGAAAAAAAAATTAGAGTCCTTTGAGTGAAGAATAAACTGGACCGCATTCATATTGTACTTGTAGAACCCCAATCCAGTGAGAATATCGGTTCAGTCTGCAGAGCTATGAAAACAATGGGTATTTCAAAACTGTCAATTGTTGGTGAAAAGGTATATGACCTGGCCGGAATTAAAAATCTTTCCGTACATGCCTTTGATATTTATGAAAAATCCATACGTTATAAAAACCTTAAAACTGCCCTGCTGACCAGTGTACTAACGGCAGGAGCTACAAGACGATCAGGGAAAAAACGCAAATATATCTCTATCTACCCGGAAGAACTTGCAGTAAAAATAGATAATATATCAGAAGGGGAAATTTCAATAGTATTCGGCAGGGAATCCAGCGGGCTTACAGCCCGGGAACTTTCAGAATGCAATATTGCTGTAAATATTCCATCTTCTGCGGAATTCCCATCATTAAATCTTGCTCAGGCAGTTCAGGTAATTACATACTCAATTTTTAGATCTGTTCATTACGGCAAGGGTTATAAACCTGTAAACTCCGAAAGAATGGAACAGGTAATAGAAACAATAACTTCTTCCCTTGATAAAATAAAGTTTTTTAAACTAAAGGAGAAAGAAGAATTAGAACAATTTTTCAGTGATCTATTTATGCGCGCAGGTATTTCCCAGGCTGAATCGTTACGTATTGAAAAAACGTTTAGAAAAATCGCCGGAATTAAAAGTCAGAAAGAACTAAACCTCTGAAAGTTCAGAAGCCTGATGCTGATATTCCTTAATACTGGCATCTATACTCTTATAAACCATTGGATAAATATAACTATAAAAATAGTTCCGCTGATAAACTCTCCTCTCTTTATATTCATTTTCCTTTTTCATCCATTCATCTATTTCTTTAATATAATCATCATAGTTTTCAAATATAAGTTCCTGTTTAGCATCCTGTTTAGCATCAAGTTTCAGATCCTTCTTTATAACATCCTGAAGATAGCCCATCATTTCAAAAAGTTCAAATACATGGTACTTGCTGGATATAAATGCTTCTACTTTCTTTATATTACCCTTATATTCACCGATGATTTCTTTATATTTAATGGGAAAAACATAACTGAAGATATCCGCTTTCCTTATTACTATTCCTTTACTGATAAGAGATGCTTCAATTGCATTAATTACGAATTTATTACCCCGGTAATACTGAAGAAGTTGAATTATTCTTTGAGAACCCAGCTCTTCACGATTTACAAGAAGTTCAACCTGGTTCATTAACGCTTCAGGAAGGGCAGGATTAACCTGTATACTGTAGGTATTAAACTCAGCATTCTTTTTATCCTTTAATGTAACTTTACCAAATTTAAAAAGTTCACCCCTTGTTATTGTACTAAATGAGCCAAACATAGCTTCAGCTTCTCTTTTAAATCTATGAAAATAAGCCTCTGTGAGCCCTGATTCTTCAAGAATTTTATACAATTCTTCCGAAATTCTGAAACCACCAATTGGAGCTGTTGCTTCCATCCTTTTTGCATTGATAACCGGTACACCAATTATATCCCATTGTTTTCCCCCCTCAGGTCCGAAATTCCCTATTGTAACTTCACCAATATTGGCTCCAATTCTAATTCTTATCTGAAAAAATGCATTAATTTTCTGGGAAAGTTCACTGTTACGCATACTACTTATAATCTCGAATGCAGCATCCACCTGTTTCTTTATTTTAGGATTATCACTGCCGTATAAAAAACTATCGTTAGCATCATTAAATAAAAAGGCAACTCGCTGCATATGAATACAAGTATAAAAGAGTTCCTGAGCAATATATTTCTCCGATTCTTCCTGATCCATATCTTCTATTTTCGGATCTATATTCCCTCCATAATGGAACATCAGACTGTCACCTTCAATTTTATTCAGATAACCGCCATGCTGCTGAAGAACCCAGCTGAATGAAGCATATAAACCATTTAATACTATCTGATTCTCCATTGGAGTAAGGAATTTTGACAAAAAGGAATAATCTGCAATATCAATAAATCCAATACCAACAAGACACTGCTCCGATTCCTTTGGTATACCTCCTTTTTCTACTATGGCATCAACAAGCTGTTTCGGAAGATAATACTCTTCTATCTCTTTCCTTATCGAAATTTCCAAAGAAGCTTTTTCCAGTGCTTTCTCTGCCTTTTTTCTATTTCTAAAGTTCTCATCTTTTTCACTACTATCACTACTACCATGGCCATCGCCTAATCTGGAGACAATGTTCAGGACCTTTTTTATATCCACTTCTTCAGAATCCATCAGGTTTTCATTGTTACACAATTTGTTAAGATAATTTGCAACATATCCTTTTATAGTTGTATTAATAGGTTCAGATTCATTGATATGAGACAAATTTTTTTCTGTTCTACCTAATAATCCTCTGTGCTCTTCATTTTCAGCTGCTTTTTTCACTTTTAAATATCCTTTTTCTGTAGACATTTCATCTGAAGAATAACACATCCTCCTTTTTCTGTACATATAATCATTTTTATGATAAATATAAAAGAATAAAACAGAAGGAGATGTCATGGCAGATTCTATAGCTATTGCTTCAGGTAAGGGCGGAGTAGGAAAAACTACGACAGCATCCAACCTTGCTGTATATTATGCAGGGAAGGGAATACGTGTCGGCTTGCTGGATATTGACCCATTATCTGATGTTGCTGTAATCTTTGATCTACCAGGATTGCTATTTCAAAATAAAGAATCCAAACTTAAAAAAGGAAAACCGTTTTCATCTTACATAATCAATATTCTACCTAATCTTGACCTTCTTTTTCCTATAACCAAAACAGGAAAAACTGACAGCTCATTATTATTTCATTTACTCTCAAATAACTATCATAAAGAGATAAATGAAAATTATGATCTGTTAATCTATGATATGCCGGCAGGTTTGCATGAAGAAGAAAACCTTAATTTCCTGAAATTATCCGATCATCTGATTCTTGTAATAAACCCGGAACCTGTTTCCCATGTTGCGGCCGGAACATATCTAAAAAAAGCTTCAGAGACAAATAATATAAACAGTATCTATATGTGGCATAATCGATACAAAGGATATTCAGAGATTAATTTTGATCCAATAGATGTAATAGGGAATTATAACCGAAATATGCCGGAAGAAGACTCAATAGATTCAAAAGATTATAATATTTTAAATGCTGCCTTTATACCTGAAGACCGTTCTATGGATCTACTGCAGGGAGATCCTGCAGTACTTGTGCAGTTGTTAAGGAATATCAACAATATCCTGGATATGGTGCATACCGATCTCTTACAGACTATTCCCTGTAAAGCAGATATTTCAGATCGAATGATGACTCTTATCAGGTTTTATTTCAAGTCCCACCCGGTTATACCTAACTCAGACGAAGCTCTTGGAAATCTTGCTGCCTATGTTGCAATT
>JAUVLL010000012.1 GCA_030600745.1 Spirochaetaceae bacterium
ATATTTTATTATTATTATAAAAATCAGTGGAATGAAACTGGGTATTATAATTGATAAGATAGCAAGGGTTATTACTGTTGATTTGAAAACAATGCAGCAGCCTCCTCAAATGCTGTCGGGTATAGGTGCTGAGTATATTCAGGGTGTTTTTACAAGAGAAGAAAGTTACTTAATTCTTCTTGATATTGAAAGATTGTTTGATCCAAGAGAGCTGCAGCAACTTGGGCAATTAAGTAACTAAATAAATGATTCCAATATATAAACCATCGATTAAACGTAAAGAGATGGATGCATTGCTTTCTACTCTTGTATCTGACTATGTCGACTCTGTAAATAATAACAGTGAGTTTTTAAAGGCACTTTCCAGGTTTCTTAATACCGAGGGTGGAGCTCTTTTAAGGGACTATTCCACAGCTATATTTGCGGCACTTGATTCCCTGAAATTGGGGTCTGGCAGCAGGGTTTTAATTTCACCACTTTCTCCTTCTGTTTATCTGAGAGAATTGGAGAAACGGGGTATGGAGGTGATTTTTGCTGATGTTGATATTACCAGCGGGTGTGTAAGTGATGAGGAGATGAAGAAATTTCTGGAAACTGATATAGATGCACTTATTCTCTATTCTCCAAATGGTATTCGTCCTGCCTATAGTTTTCTTGCTGATACAGATATCCCAATAATAGAGGATATTACAACCACTGTCGGTTGCTGCTCTGATGATGATGAGAGAGATTGGGCTGCAGATATAATTATTCTAAAGATGGAGCTTCATGATATTATAACTTCCGGTGAAGGTACGGCTATTCTTGCAGGAGATAAAAAAAATCTGTCTGCTCTTCGAAATATTTTATCAGATTTTCCAGTAACCTCTTATCTGCTCAATATGAATGCTGCTATGGGAATGATTCAACTTGATTCTATTGAAAGATTTCTTGAAAGAAGGAGAGATATTGGAGAGATATATGAATCCTCTATTCGTAAAGGGAATCATAAGGCTTTCTATACATCAGAAGAGAATAAGCGTAATTATTCGACCTTTCATGTTATCCTGAATACTCCATTGAAAGAGGTTATCAGTTATGCTCGAAAAAATGGTGTTATGGCTGAACTTGCTTTTTCTGACTCATCTCTGGCACTTGAATCTTCCAGTTCTAAAAAATGTCCCAATGCTGATTTACTGCTTCTTAGAACTGTTATTTTTCCCCTGTATCCAGGTCTGGGCAGCCGAAACACAGAAACAATTGCCAGACTGCTCTCTACACTTCCATGATAAGACGACATAGAAAAAAGGTAATAGTATGATTCGAAAAATATCAAAAGTTATAATAGTTGTTAATCTTCAGAAGAAGGGTGCAGCAGAACTTGTTGATGAGATAAGTTCCTATCTGGATAGTCTTGATATTGAAATAGTTATTTTCCCCTATTCAGGGAAAACTGAAATACCGGTACTGGAGACAGCAGATCTTGTTTTTTCTCTTGGAGGGGATGGTACGGTTCTGTTCTGTTCCAGAATAGTTGAGAGTTTTAGTATCCCGATTTTAGCCGTCAATATAGGCGATTTTGGGTTCATTACTGAAATTTCCAAACAGGAATGGAAATCTGCATTTATTAAGTATCAGAATGGTCAGTTAAATCTTTCCAGGAGGGTAATGATAAAGGTTATGGTTGAGCGGGATGGTGTTCGTGTTGCATTTCACAAAGGTTTAAATGATGCGGTAATAAGTTCCAATGGTATATCGAATATTATTAAACTGAATCTTAAAATTAATGAAACGGATCTTGGTAAATACAGAGCGGATGGTATAATTATTGCGACTCCAACCGGATCCACTGCCTATAGTATTTCTGCTGGTGGTCCTATACTTGATCCTGAGATGGAAGCTTTAATAATTAATCCTATTTGTCCTTTTACCCTTTCTAACCGGCCTATAGTAGTTTCTGGTAATGAGGTGATCCATATTACTGTTGAAAAAGATCAAAGAACTGATGTTATTCTATCAGTTGATGGTCAGGATGCTTATCCTCTTAGACCGGGTGATGAAATAATTGTAGAGAGATCCCAGACAAAAGCACTATTGATACGTTCTGATAAACGTAATTTTTATGATATCTTGCGATCAAAATTAAATTGGTCCGGAGGAGCAAATGCTTGAAGAGCTATCTATAAAAAATTATGCACTTATTGAGGATCTGATAGTAACTTTTGATACCGGGCTTAATATCCTTTCAGGAGAGACTGGAGCGGGTAAATCTATAATTATAGGTGCTCTTGGACTAATTTTGGGCACGAAGGCTGATCCGTCATCTATTAGGACAGGCTGTAATGAGTCTGAGGTCTCCTGTATTATTAGAATCCCTGATGAAAATGAGTCTTCTGCCTGGCTTGCAAGTCATTCTATCGAATCTGAAGACGGGCGTATTATTATAAGAAGAATTATTAGACAAACAGGGCGTGGTTCCATTTTTATCCAATCGGTGCCTTCAAGCAGGAAAGATCTTGAAGAACTCTCTTCCTTTATATTTGATATGCATGGACAGCATTCTCATCAATCTTTGCTAAGTATAGATAATCAGCGAAAACTTCTTGACCGATATGCCGGGGTTGAGGAAGATGTTGCAAGTTTAAGAAATAATTTTACCCGGCTGTCAGAAATGAAGGCTGATCTGGGTTCCATGATCAGAAACGAAGATGAAATAGCAAGGGAAAGAGAGCTTCTTATACATAGTAGTGAAGAAATTGAGAAGGCTGACCTGCAGCTTGAAGAAGAAGAAGCTCTTACAAAGGAACGTAAAATTCTTCTTCAGCATGAAAAACTGCTGGATTATTTTGATGATTGCAGAAAATCTCTTTCCGAAAGTTCCGGCGGTGCTCTTTCGGTATTAAGAGCAGCAAGATCGGCAATGGATAATTTATCAATGGTAATGGAAGATCTTAAACCTATGGCTTCCCGTCTTGATGATGCCTTCTATGAGATCGAGGATGTTTTTGAGTCGTTGCATCAGTTCCAGGATGCTATTGATTTTACTCCCGGCAGGCTTGAAGAGTGTGAGGACAGGCTTCAGCTTATTCACTCACTTCAGAAAAAATATGGAGATACAATCAGGGATGTACTGGATTATAGGGAAAAGGCCATAAATAAAATTATTATTATGGAAGCCAATGAAAATGAAAGAACTGCTCTTGAAGAGGAGATTTCTCTTCTGGAGAAAACTGTTATAAGTAAAGCTGGGGAAATTTCAAAAAAACGAATTGAATTTGGAGAAAAGCTTCAGTTGGAAATAAAGAATAATTTAACACCTATGGGTATGCCGAAAGCTATGTTCAAGGTTGATGTTACTTTTAGAGAAAATAATAATGGAAAACCATCATGTGGTCCTAATGGATTTGACAGGGTTGAGTTTTTAATATCTCCAAATGAAGGTGAACCTATGAAACCTCTTAAAAATATAGCTTCCGGAGGTGAAATTTCCAGAGTTATGTTAAGCATAAAATCAGTTTTAGCTGAATCTGACAGTGTGCTTTCCCTTATCTTTGACGAGATTGATACAGGTATAGGTGGTGAAATTGCATTATCTGTTGGAGTTCATCTTGCAGGAATAGGCAAACACCGTCAGATCCTTTGTATTACACATCTTGCGTCAATAGCAGTTCATGCCGATAAGCATATAAAAGTGGAGAAAAGAGTTGTAAATGGCAGAACATTTACTACCATAGAAAGTATCAGTGATATTGACAGGGTTCCTGAAATTGCCAGAATGCTTTCAGGTGATAGTTCCGGAGCAGCTTCTCTTCTGCATGCCAGAGAATTGCTGGGGAAATATGGGCATTAATGATAATCCCCGAAGTGTACGATAATAGAAATATCAAATGGTGATATTTCCCAAAGTATACAATACTGGAGATATTTTAAAAATGCCAGGGAGTTTTGGTGGGTAAGATTAGCAGTGCAGCCAGAAGCAAATATACTGAGAGAATAAAAGAGTATAAAACGCAGATTGAAGAAATCCTTTTAAGAGAAAAAAAAGTTCTTGGTGTATTGAAAGAGGATGATGCAGATTTGTCTTATAAGCGCCTTGTTCTTGCAGATGACAGTCTAAACATGGTTTCCTATTATTTACTCATGAATCAGCTTTCTCTTACTTTTTTGGGTGTAAAGAATGAAGGGATGCTGAATGATGCACGTAAGAGGTGTTATCAGTCAATAATATATCTTGAACAGGTTGTTACAGATTATATTGATGCGCCTTTTTCTGATTATGAGGATCAACTGGCAAAAATTAACGATTTCAATGATAAACAGCGGCTTGATTTGATAAAGAAACTTGGTTTTTCAATAGAATCTGTAAAAGAAGGATACGGGAGCAATTCCAGATGGAAGTGGTCTTTTGTTGAGGTTGAAGGAAGATTCGGAACGATTGCAAAAAATTTGATTAATCTAAAAACCTTTGTAGCTGGAATGGACCCAAGGGTTGAAGGATATGAGATTAGAGAAAATCATCTTTCCCTTGTAAAGGATTTATTAACTGATTCTGCAAAACGTTATAGGGAGAAATATGAACTTTCTACATTTCGTATCGATGATTTTAAAAAAGCCATACAGTATCTTTCTGCATTAAGACGTCTCCTTGCAATGCTGGGTCAGGCAGGTGCTATTGAAGAGTTGAAAAAGAAGATAGATATCTGGAAAGCAAAGATGGATGCGGATCAGCGTAAAAAAGAATCGTCTAACCGAAAATAATCAGGAGACTTATAGTTTGAAAGTAATAAAAAGATTCTCTGTTATGCTGATTTTCATCACTTATTTCTTTGTTTTTGGACAGCAGTTACCTTATGAAATAACATATATCCCCTTGTGGGTGGAAGATTTAAAAATGGCAGATGTTGTAGTAGGGAATTCAGAGCAGTCGCCGGAATCTTTTAGATTAAATGGAAAATACGGATATCTCTGTAATAACGGTGAAATTACCTATATGGAAGATCTTTTGTATGGGGTAGCTATTGACGGGAATGGATTTATCAGTTATTCCAGGCAGAATGATGTATTAGTTATTAGAGATATTGACGGTCGGTTTCTAAATACTATAGAACTTACCGGTTATCCTTTTTTTTCCGGGGATAGAAGATTTGTAATATCCTATGATAAAAATCAAGTCAGTGAAATTAATAATATTGGAACAGTTGTTTGGCAGAAAACATTCAGTTCATCCATTACTGAAGTCTCTGCGACTCCGTCTCTGGTATTTATAGGAAATGTTGATGGTAAATTCAGCCTGATCGACTCTATGGGTGAGGTTGCTTTTTCTTATACTGCTAAAACAAGTAGAATCAATGCTGTCTATGGTGGAAGTGTTTCCGAAAATGGTGATTATATTTTAACTGTTTCAGGTATTGATCCTCAATTAATATCGCTATGGAGTAAAAATAGCGATGGTTATCGAGTAGATGCATCATGGAGTATTGATAAGGAATTACGACGTCATGCCGTTACTGGTTTTTCAGAAGACGGCTTGTTTGCTTTTATAGAAGCTGAAGATGAATTATTTATTCTTGAGATCAGGAAAGCTAAATTGAACTCAGTTAAAATTACAGGAAGGCTTCAAAGTATTAATTTCCCAGGTAGTGGAGAAATTGTTCATGTAACAGGACGGGATGAAGATGGGCTCTATCTTATAGCAATAGAGACAAGTGGTAACCAGTTGTTTTATACCAGATTAGCAGGTACGAATTCGATGTTTATCAGGGACCAAAATAAAATTATTCTGGGCATTGATAATAAACTGATTGGTTTTGATATGGAGTCTATGTGATGAAACTGAATCTGGTTTATTTGCTATTGGTTATCTCCTGCGTTTCAGTTTATGCCTTTCAGTGGCCTGTTGAAGATGTTGTTATTATCTCAACCTTTGGTGAAAGTGAGGATAATCAGTTTGTGAAGGGTGTTGATATTGGTGGAGATTCCCAGGATATCAGTCCCATAGATCAAGGTGAGCTGGTGTTTTATTCAAACCAGGGAACCAGCCCTCTGGATATCCCCTCCGGTCTTGGAACATATGTTATCTATCAGCATAAAAATGGAATTAGATCTTTGTATGGCTGTCTTGAAGCGGGGTCAATAAACACCAATCAAAAGCAGGTTGATTTGTCTGATACAATAGGAAGGATGGGTTCTACCGGCAGTGCTGTTGGAACTATGCTTCATTTACAGGTTATAGATACAGAATTCGAAAAATATATCAATCCTCTTCTTACATTACCTTTATTGGTAGATGGGAGTAAACCCATCATAGATGAAGTTTATTTAATTACTGAAGAGGGTAAACAGGTAATTAATCCTGGCAAAATAATTAAATCCGGAGTAGTCGGCCTAAGTGCAGATATACGTGATTTAAGTTATGGTGCAGGTTACTATTGCCCTGTTTCTCCATTTTCTATATCACTGTTTATAAATGGGGAAAATCTTGTAAATATAAATTTTGAATCCCTTAAAATTAAAGATAACAAGATGATTCTCCAGGAATTGGAAGGGATTTCTCATGATGAGCTCTATAGAGATAAGTGGGAGTTTTATCTGGGTGAATTTGAACTTAATCCTGGGGATGTTATGGTTGAAATTTCTGTAAAAGATTTTGCAGGGAATGAAGGTGTGAAAATTTTCCCTCTCAAAGTTATGGAGTAACATTGAAAACTTATTCCAGTTTACCGGATAACGAGCGTAAAAAAAAAATTGAATGTAATTTATGCGGGAGTGAGGATCGGGATCTTCTTTGGGATTGTGATGGTTATACATTCTCCAGGTGTAATGATTGTAGTTTGATATATCAGTATCCACAACCGGTACATGCAGATCTTTCCTGCAGGTATGACAATAAATATTTTGAATATGAAATTAGTAATGAGGAAATATTTTTTAACTTAATGGTAAAGACTCTTGAAGATATTAATTTTAAGGAATTAACCATCGAAATAATGGAGGATAATCCGGAATTCCTTGATGTGGGGTGTGCAACAGGACTGCTTTTGAAACATATGGAGAGTTTTGGCTGGAAGAGCAGAGGTATTGAATTATGTACATCTTCTGCAGCTTATGGACAAAAGGAAAGAAAACTTGATATTTTTAATGGAACAATTGAAGAAGCCGGGTATAGGGATAATCAGTTTTCTGTTATTCACTCTTCCCATCTTATTGAACATCTGACTAATCCCTCTGATTATATTACTGAGGCTTTTCGTATTTTGAAGCCTGGTGGATTACTTATTACTACTACTCCCAATACCCGTAGTCTTCAGGCCTGGTTATTTGGTAAAAACTGGCGATCTGCAATTGCTGATCATATGTACCTTTTTTCGGACAAAACACTTTCATCTCTTCTTTTGTCCAATGGGTTTAAAATTATTACAATAAAAACATGGGGTGGGATTGCAGCAGGGATGGCTCCTGGATTTATTAAGAAACCTCTCGATTTTCTTGCTAAAAAATTTGGATTCGGAGATGTGGTAGTTATTCTGGCAAAGAAAAAAGGTTAATTTTAGACTATATTATACGGGTTGGGAAATCTTACTTATTGTTTCCAAAAGCTCATGAAAATTTGACTTCACCGTTGCTGATAAATTTTCACCGTAACTTAAATCCCCCGGCTGAACACCCACAATAACAAGTTCCGGATTTATGTCGAGTTCTTTTGCAAGTTTAATTAGTTCTGCAATTCCAAAACCATGGGTTGAGAGAGAGTCAGTGTTTATACTGATAACTGCTTCGTCAGGAGTAAACACTTTAATTGTTCCGGGTGGAAGCCCCATCTCTACTGCATCAATGATAATTATTTTGTTATAATCTTTTAAATATTCAATAAGACCCAGCCCGTCAGTCCCACCGTTAATCAAATTGACATCAGAGGGCAGATTATAACTGTTATTTTTTTTAGTACTGCTTTCTGTAAACCACCGGATCACTTCCGGGCCTATCCCGTCATCCCGGCGCAGGGGATTTCCCACACCGAGAATAAGGGTCTCTTTTTTATTTTTTCCCATCATTTATAAATTCAACATCGAGCAGATGGCATGAACATGATATACATGGATCGTAGGCACGGACCAGCATCTCCATATCAAGAGTCAACTCTTCCCTTGTGCGATTGCCCAGGGCCGCCGGAACAATGGCTTCCATATCATCCTCAATATTCTGCAGGTTCTGGGCTGTGGGAATTACACAGTTTGCTTCAATTATATATCCTGCATCATCGTATGTATATTCATGGAAAAGAATACCTCTTGGTACTTCTACAGCTCCAACTCCTGTACATTTTTTTAGTACCGGTTTAACTGGTTCTTCATTCTTTATTCCGGTATTAAGCATATCTTTAATAATTAGTTCACATTCATCTACAATATGAACAAGTTCGATTAGCTGGGCAACTGTATTCATATAGGGGTTGTAACAAATTGGTTTAAGTCCCAGGTCTTCGGCCACAGTTTTTGCAGTACTGCTCAGCCACTCATAATTATTATTAAACCTGGCAAGAGCACCAACCATGTAGGAGTTTCTGCTGAATTTAGCTCTTTTCGCAGTAGAGTGGGGAACAAGGTACTCATTTGTTACCTTTCTGTAATCCTTATATGAAACTTCTCCCTTGTCACTGGAAAAAATATTTCCGTCTATAAAAGCATATTCACCCTTCTTATACATAGATATATACTCTGTTTCCCGGATAAAATCAGGCAGCTGTAAAGTCTTAATCAATGCAGTTCCAGCTAATAGTTCTCCTCTTGAATCCTTTATTCTTTCAAGTATTTTCTCAAGCTTTTCAACTGTAGGCATTTTTGTAAATCCACCGGGTGTTATGGATATTGGGTGAACAAGCCGACCTGCTATCGTATCACCAATATCATGTCCAAGCTTTTTAAGCTTTAATGCAGACAAAACTACATCTTTATGAGTGGAGATCAACGGAAACACAGAATTGACACCTACGAAGTCAGGAACAGCGAGGAAGTAAACATGAAGTACGTGGGACTCGAAATACTGTCCCATGTCCAGAAGGGTTTTAAGCTGTCTGTTCTGCTTTGACAGCTCTATCCCGAAGGCATCCTCTGTGGCTTTCACAGATGCAAGCTGATGTCCAACCGAGCAGATGCCGCATATCCTGGATGTAATTATAGATGCCTCTGTGTAGTGGCGTCCTTTCAGCATTGCTTCAAAAAATCGTGGTGCTTCAACTATTTCAAGTTTGCACTCCTTTACAACACCGTTATCAACATCAATCTTTATATTTCCATGTCCTTCAACCCGGGTAATATGATTTACATCTATTTTAATTGTTTCCCCCATGGTTACACCTCCTTAGCCTTGTTTTCTTCGGTCATGAAGAGATTCATGGAGTCCATTATCAGATTCATATCGAGTCCGTATTTTTCCATAATATCCTTTTGTGAGTTGATGTTCGGATTGGGTATTAATCCCCTGCATCCGATGCATACACCACCGTTGGAGATGCATATGGCGTTACATCCCGCTCTTACAACCGGTCCAAGACAGGTCTTCCCTAATTCATAAACACAGGTATTTTCATTCATCTTGCACTCAACACAGACAGGGTAAGTAGGCAGTCCGGGAGCTTTACCCAGTACCAGATTTTTTACCACCTTAACAAATTCCCCTACATCTACCGGGCAGCCTGGAATAAAGGCATCTACCTTGATTGCGGCCGATACAGGCAGAGCTTTTTTATTTGTTTCATACAATGCAGGGTTGTCAGGGTAAACTATTTTCTGAACACCCTCTCTTGTCTGATTGTTTCTTAGACTGTTAATTCCACCAATATGGGCACAGGCGCCCATTGCAATTACAACACTGGCAGTTTCCCGTATCTTTTTAAGTCTCTTTAGGTCTTTGTCTCTGGAGAAACTTCCTTCAATTATAGCAATATCGTAAGTGCTTGATTTTTCGCTCATTGCTTCTCTGAACTCTACAATATCAATGATATCCAGAAGTTGCAAAAGTTCGGTTTCCAGGTTTAAAATAGATAATTGACATCCCTCGCAGGATGTAAAGTCAAAGAAAGCTACCTTTGGTTTATTCATTACAGTGCCTCCTCTTTATTTTCTATATCTGAGAATCGAAATACAGGACCTTCCTGGCAGACATATATATCATCAATCTGGCAGTGACCGCATTTGCCTACACCGCACTTCATCCTCCTCTCTAAGGATACAAACATGTTATTAGTAGTAAGCCTTTGTTTCTTTAGAGTTTGAATTACATATTTATACATAACAGGAGGACCGCAGATAATGGCAATCGTATTATCGGGATTAAAATCAACCATTGGAATAAGTTCTGTAATCAAACCGCAGTGCTGGAGCCATTTATCCTCGGAGATATCGACAGTCTCAAGAATTTCTACATTATTCCTCATCTCTGCAATATATTCCAGTTCATCCGTAAACATCCGGGCAGAAGGTGTTTTGCATCCATACAGGATTGAAAGTTTTTCGTACTTCTCCGGATGTTTTAGTGTTAAATTAATCAAAGATCTTAGAGGTACATAGCCTATGCCTCCGGCAATATACAGTATATGTTTTCCCTCCATCTCTTTCTGGATTTTTTCATCAAAACCATGTCCAAAGGGACCGCGAATAAACAGATTTTCACCAGTTTTAAAGGTTTTAAGTTTATTAGTTACATCTCCAACAGCTCTTATAACCATCTCGAAGCGATTACCGTAACTGGGAGGTGATGAAATAGAAATTGCCGCCTCTCCAATTCCAAGTATTGAGAGTTGAACAAACTGACCTGGTTCATGACCCAGGCTTCGTCCATTATCAAACTCTACTTCAAAAAATTTCTCGTTTTCGGTGAACTGCTCTATTCTGGTTATTGTAACTTTTTCCGGTAGATACAGATTATTATTTTTCACCTCAAGCTTTAATGTTTTACTGGTTTTTATTAGTTCTTCTACAATGGTAACAGGTGAGATGTCTGCAAGGCATGCTCTTACGCATCGACCGCAGCCAACGCAGACTGACTGTCCGTGTTTTTTCATAAGGAAATTAAATTTTCTATTGATCCTGTGCTTTACTCTGTTTTCAACTTCTTCCCTGAAGTTTTCACCACCGGCAACTTCAGCAAAACTCCGGAGCATACAGGCGTCCCATCGACGAAGTCTGTCTCCTACCTTCATGCTTAATGCGAGTTCATCAATTACATCAAAACAATAACAGGTGGGGCATACCATTATGCAGGAACCGCAGCTTAAGCATCTTTCTGCTTCTGTTTCCCAAATTTTATGATTGGAATTCTCTTCAAATATTTCAGGAAGATTATCAAGATCCTCCCATGGACCGCCCGCTTTGGCGAAGGCTTCCTTCTTTTCGATATTAAACTTTGCCAGAGCCGCATAATCAAAAAGACTGGAGTCAAAATAGTTTTCCGCAAAATCCCTGCCCTTGTCAGTCATTATTGTCATGGAATAATTGTTACCAATATCATGGAGCATTATATCGAATCCGGATTCAGGGTTTTGTGAATTAACACGATAGCAGAAAGCATCTTCATCACAGACAGACTTACAATCTATTCCGATAATTACAGAGTTTTCCCTCTTTGACAGATAGTTCGGATCTCCATGACTTTCGGAGAATGCTTCATCAAGAATTTTTATACCTGTAATATCACATGGTCTTACACCAAAAAGTACTATTTTCTCGGGATTTGTTTTTGCAGTAACCTTTCCATCGAAGGTGTACTCCAGTATAACTTCCTCCTGAGGGAAAAAGAATTTTTTGGGAGAGAGTACCGTAGGAGTGTAATCCTGTTCGATCTTCCTGACATCTGTTACATAGTCGAAAAGAACTTTCCCATCCTTTTTTGTTAATGCAGCGATTTTGTACTCTCCCAGAGCTCTTCCCAGTCCATCGAAGACACCGTCCTTTGTTGACTGCTTGTTTAATACTGTGGTCATTTTCTGATACCTCCATCAATGGCTTTTCTCCTAACCCACTCGAACCACCCGGAAAGCCCTTCATTCTTAGTGCAGGATGTTTCAATGACAGGCAGGTTTTTATTTATTTTTTCCAGATCCTTGTAGAAGGATTCTTTATTGAAGTTTGTATATGGCTTCAGATCCATTTTATTAAGGATCAGAAGCTCTGATTCCCGGAAGAGAAGGGGATACTTTGCTGGTTTATCATCTCCTTCGACAGTACTCAGCATGGCAACTTTTGCATTTTCTCCAATATCGAATTCTGACGGGCAGACAAGATTACCGACATTTTCAATAAAAATTATATCAAGATCATCCAGATCAAACTGCATGAGAGCTTTCTTAATACTCATGGAATTTAAATGACATGCTCCATCAGTGTTTATAACAACAAGGGGTATCCTGTACTTTTCAAGTCTTTCAGCATCTCTGGCAGTTGTAATATCCCCTTCAATAACTGCAATGGAGTATTTATCTTTAAAATGTTCCACTGTCTTTTCCAGCAGGGTTGTCTTTCCTGAGCCCGGAGAACTTATAAGATTAAGAAGCAGAATTTTCTTCTTATTCAGTAGTTCCTTAATTTCTCCGGCTCTGTCATTGTTCTCTTCCAGAACTGCTTTCATAATTGTAATTTCCATCATACCTCCCCTTCAATACTTTCTATTAACAGGTCTTTACCCGATATAGTTTCGAGTTCGGCTGAATCACATGAGATGCAGAGATAAGTGTTGTCTTTTACAGTAAATTCCAGCCCGCAGGACCGGCATTTCATTTTTATATCCACTCTTTCAATATCCAGAAATGCACCAGCGGCTATTGTATTTTTGGAAACAGAATCAAATGCAAATTTCATCAGATCAGGAGCCAGATGTCTCTGGCGTCCCACTTTTAGACTTACCTTTGATATTTTTGATAAATTATTACTTTCTGCAGTTTCAAGGATTATTTTAAAAATGTTTGATACTACTGTCAGTTCATGCATCAGCATATCCTCGGCAGCTGGATACCTGCCGGTATATCTATTATTCGACTTCCGCCAATTTCAGTTTCAAGAACAACTCTGCCCGGGTGTTTATTGACTATGGTTCCAATTACCTGACTTTTTTTACCAAATGGGTGGGATTTCATGGTACTAAGAATATCTTCCCAGCCTTCCCCTGCGACAATTATAACCTTTCCTTCATTTGCAAGGTGCAGGGGATCGAAACCCAGAAACTCACAAAGGCCGCGGGTGTTTTCTGCCAGAGGTATCGAATTTTCAACTAATTTCACTCCGAAGTCAACTTTTTCAGCCAGCTCGTTGAGAACTGCTGCAAGGCCTCCTCTGGTGGCGTCTCTCATAAAATGGATACTGTCATTTACAGCCAGGCAGTTTTCGATCAGGTTATTAAGGGCTGCACAGTCAGTTTTGATATCATTTGTAAATGAGTTTCTAATTGAAAGAACTGAAAGACCATGATCACCGATATTTCCGTTTATCAGTATTTTATCTCCAGGTTTTACATTTATACCAAAGCCTATAGATCTGTGTTTTGGTTTTAAGAAACCCACACCTGCAGTATTTATAAACATCCTATCGCATGCACCCCTCTCTACGACCTTCGTGTCTCCGGTTACAATGATTACACCTGCTGCTTTAGCTGTTTCAGCCATAGATTCTACGATTTGTTCCAGTTCGCTTATTTCAAGGCCCTCTTCCAGAATAAATGAACAACTGAGATACCGGGGTACTGCTCCGGATACAGCCAGATCATTTACTGTGCCGCAGACTGCCAGTTTCCCTATATCCCCTCCCGGAAAATGAATGGGATTAACTACATAGGAATCTGTTGTAAATGCTGTAATACCAGTGGTTGTATCAAAAACAGCAGAATCGGTCATTCCGGAAGGTCCGGAATTTCCAAAGTAATCAGTAAACATTTTAATAAGATCCATAGTAAGCTTTCCGCCGCTTCCGTGATCAAGGGTTACAATATTAGAACTCATACAGCCCCCCTTGCATATTTATACCAGGCTGCACAGGATCCTTCACTTGAGACCATGCATGCGCCAACGGGATCGACAGGTGTGCAGGCTTTACTGAAAAGAGGGCAATCTACAGGTGTTTTTAACCCTTTTAGGATTTCTCCGCAGATACATCCTTTGTCTTTATCTGAGTGGGTTCTTGGAAGAGATTCAAAAAGCTGTCCTGCATCAAAGGCTTTAAATTCATCTGTTAATGAAAGGCCGCTGTCAGGAATGGTACCAATTCCCCTCCACCAGTCATCACTGGTTTCAAATACACGGTACATTATTTTTTGTGCTTTAATATTCCCTTCCGGTTTAACTGCGCGGCAATACTGATTCTCAAGTTCAGGCCGGCCTTTTTCGATCTGATGAACAAGCATATAGATAGATTGAAGTATATCAAGAGGTTCAAATCCTGATACTACACAACCCAGGGCGTAGTTTTTTACAATTGGTTCGTAAATCTGCGTACCTGTTATTACGCTTACATGTCCGGGACAAATGTAGCCGTCAATGTTAACTCCTTCATCAATCAGTGCTGCCATTACAGGGGGCATAATCTTATGAGCGCTTAGAATATAAAAATTATCCAGACCAATCTCTGTTGCCTGAAGTATAGCTGCAGCACTTAAGGGAGCTGTTGTTTCAAAGCCTATCCCCGGGAATACAATCTTTTTATCTCTGTTATCTTCTGCAATTTTTATAGCGTCCAGAACTGAATATACAATTCGAATATCTCTGCCTGCTGATTTTTCTCTGTACAGGGAGGTTTCTGTGCCGGGAACTCTAATTAAATCTCCCAGAGTTGTCAGGATTACATCATCAATTTTGCTGCAGGCCACTGTATCATCAATAAAATATCTGGAGGTAACACAAACAGGACAACCGGGACCGGAAAGAAGTTTAATATTTTCAGGCAGGAGTGAGGGGATACCGAACTTGTGTATGGACATGGTATGGCCGCCGCATACTTCCATTAATGTAATGTCTTTAATTGAGATATCCCTGATAGCTTCAACTGCTTCATCAATGAGTTTTTTATTTCTGAATTCATCAATAAATTTAATAGTTCAGCTCCTTTTTCTTAATTTCCTGCATAAGATACAGAGTATCATTAGCTTCTGCCTCATCAATTTTGGCAATTCCATATCCTGAATGTATAAGGATAAAATCACCCACATTTACATTCTCAACAAGTCTAATGCTTGCGTTATACATGGTCCCCCCTACACTGACTTCTGCCATATCGCCATCTATTGACAGTACTTCGGCCGGTATGCTCAGACACATACATTACTCCTTCCCTGGTTTCTCCTATGAGCTGCAATTACCAGTTGTCCCAGAGCAAGCCCACCGTCATTGGAGGGGACTTTACTGTGGGTAAATGCTTCAAATCCCATTTTTTTCAGTCTTGTTTCTGTCTTTTTTAGAAGGTATCCGTTCATAAAAACACCCCCGGAAAGTGCAGCTTTATTTATCCCTGTCTCTTCTCTTAACAAATCTGCAGATGAGCAGATAATTTCAACAATTGTGTTATGAAATTTAGTTGAAATAACAGCAGCAGCAGTACCCCCTATAATGTCCTTTATTATTGCTCGGAATGAAGAATCCAGGCTGATTTCTTTTTCAATTTGAAAAGGGTAGTGTTCGTTAGTTTCCGGGACATCATCTATAACTGCTTCAAGTCGCATGGGTGCTTCCGCATCGAAGCTGCTGTAGAGGCAAAGTCCAAGCATTGCTGATACAGCATCAAAGAGTCTCCCGACACTGGATGTTAAAGGGGAGTTGATTTTTTTGTCTATTATATCCAGAAGTATTTCTATGTCAGTACCTGGAATCTCCCTTAGAAATGGCAGATTCATTTCCAAAAACTCCCGGCCTGTAGCAGAGTAAAGAGCTGAAACAGCCATTCTCCATGGTTCAGCTGCTGCTTTGTCTCCACCAGGAAGGGGAATGTATTTAAAGTGGAAGTGTCTTTTATAATTAACAAAGTTGCAGGTAAAGATTTCTCCTCCCCATATATGACCGTCATCTCCAAGGCCTGTTCCGTCAAAACTAAACCCGATGACATCGTTACTAACACCATTTTCCGCCATGCAGGAGGCTATATGAGCATGATGATGCTGGATGGCAATCTTTGGTACTGAATAATTATCAAAATAGCTTGTACTTATATAATCCGGGTGAAGATCATGAGCTATGAGTGAAGGGGTAAACCTGTAGAGATTATAATATCTGTCTAAGGATTCCCTGTAAAATTCAAGGGTTTCAAAATTCTTTAAATCACCGATATGCTGACTTAAAACAGCTTTGTTTTCTTTCCCGATACAGAAGCAGGTTTTCAGTTCACTACCGGTTGCAAGTATTCCCTCAACATTTGTGCCGGTTGTAATGGATTCAGGAGCATAACCTCTGGATCGTCTGAGTATTCTTTCTTTTCCGTTTATTGTTCGTACAACGGAGTCATCAGTCCTGTTTTGAATATCTCTGTTATATGTCAGTACAGCATCACAGAATCCTGAAAATCTGTTAAGTGCAGAGTCATTATCTATCTCAATTGGTTCACTGGAAATATTCCCGCTGGTAAGAACCATTGCAGAGATATCAGGATTTTCCATCAGCATATAATGAAAAGGTGTATACGGCAGAAAGCAGCCAATTGTATTTAAGCTGCTGGTAATACCAGATGAGATAGTAGAACCCGGTCTAATTTTTAAAATAACTATAGGTGCCCGAACTGATTTTAATGATTCCTCTTCGGTTTTAGATACTTCAGCATACTTATATATTTCTTTTACAGAAGAGAACATAACAGCAAAGGGCTTTTTATCCCTGTTTTTAACAGCCCTGAGTTTTGCAACAGCCTTGCTGTTGAAAGGGTCACAGGCCAGATGAAATCCACCAATTCCCTTTATTGCAACTATACCTCCGGAAAGTATAATTTTTGTACATTCAGTCAAAATGGATTTAATGTCTGTTAGTTTTTCTTTAGGAGTTGTCATTGTATATACAGGTCCGCAATGACTGCAGCTGTTAGGCTGCGCATGGAATCGCCTGTTCATCGGAGATTTATACTCTTCCAGGCATTCCGGGCACATATTAAAATCTTTCATTGTAGTTTTGGGCCTGTCATATGGAAGATCTTTAATTATTGAAAATCTTGGTCCACAGTTAGTACAGTTTGTAAAAGAATATGAATTACGTCTGCTCATTGCCTTAATATCTTTCAGGCAATCATCACAAACAGCCAGATCGGGACTTATTTCTGTAACAGCATTTGAAGAATCAATGCTCTTGATAATTGAGAAATTTTTGTAAGCTTCAAATTTTGAATCGCTGGTAATAAGATAGTCTATTACAGATATTGCAGGAGCTTTGGCAGTAATATTTTTAACAAAGGAATCAACATTTTTTTTCATTCCCTCCACGTGTATTTTAACATGGCTTGTCTGATTATTCACCCAACCATGAAGATTATGGTCAGAAGCAAGTCTGTAGATAAATGGCCTGAAGCCGACACCCTGTATGCGGCCCTGGATTTTAATATCTAAAGTTTTTGTTTCTGCTGTAATCATAGGTCACTCTATAAAAAAGATTTTGCAGATACGTTGTAATCGTATTAAAGTATTAACCCTCTACTATTAAATATTGCACTATTTTTAGGAAAAATGCAACAGAAATTAGATAAATATACTACTATTTTTGTACACTAATAGGGAAAACGATGAAAAATATAAGGGAAATATATAAATAATAAAAATATATTATTTACATATAATAGGTAAAAATGTTACAATAATTTAAATAATAACAGGATCAAGTACAATAAAATAACTTCAGTGTTATATTAGATTTGCTTTTCTCCAACCAGGGTCTCTGTATTTATTTAGTAATAGTAGCTAAGGAGAATAAAGATGAGCAGCATTGCAACAGATCTTAAGAAAGAGGTTTTACATCCGGCACCAACGGTAGAGTCAATTCTTCCAATAATTGACGATATCATTCAGAGTTATTCGCAAGAAGAAGGAGCACTGATTCCTGTACTTCAGTCTGTACAGAATCTTCTCGGGTACCTTCCGGAAGAAGCACTTAAACAGATTAGTGTAAAAATGAATATTCCCTTCAGTGAAGTAACAGGTGTCGTAACATTTTATTCCTATTTTTCTACTGTACCCAGGGGAGAATATATTGTTCGTGTATGTCTCGGAACTGCCTGCTATGTTCGCGGCGGAAAAGAAGTTCTGGAAGCATTTCGGAATTATTTAGGAATAAATGTGGGAGAAACTACAGAGGATAAACTCTATTCTCTGGAAGTCGGACGCTGCTTTGGTGCATGCGGGCTGGCTCCTGTTGTCATGATCAATGATGATGTACATCAGAGGGTAAAACCTTCAAAAATCAAGGAGCTTCTTAAATCATACCAGGGAGAAAATGATGAGTGACACAAAAAAGCTGACAACTATAAAAGCACTTTCAATATTAAAAGAAAGTGCAAAGAAGCAAATGGATACTGAAAAACAGGAAATTCTAATTTGCTGTGGTGCCGGGTGTATTGCCTCCGGTTCACTGGAATTGAAAAAATCTTTGGAAGATGAAATTGCTGCAGCAAATCTTGACATTGAAGTAAAAGAAACCGGATGTATGGGACCATGTTCACAAGGCCCGGTAATAATGATACAACCCGATGGAATAATCTATGAAAGTCTCAGTATTGATAATGCTCCAAGAATTATCAAAGAGCATATTATTGGTGGCAAAGTAATTGAAGATTTTGCATTCCGGAGTAGAGACACTGGGGGAACAGAGGCTAAAATAGAGAATATAGATTTTTTTAAACTGCAGAAAAAGATAGTCCTGCGAAATTGTGGAAAAATTAATCCTCTAAAAATAGAAGAATATATTGCAGAGAATGGATATGAAGCACTGGCAGAAATTATAGGCAAAATGTCCGGTGAAGATGTAATTGATGAAGTAAAAAAATCGGGGCTAAGAGGCCGTGGGGGTGCAGGCTTTCCAACATGGATGAAATGGAATTTTACAAGAGAATCCGGGAATGACCGGAAATATGTTTTATGTAACGCTGATGAAGGTGACCCGGGAGCATTTATGGATAGAAGTGTTCTTGAAGGAGACCCTCACAGTATTATAGAAGGAATGGCTATTGCTGCATATGCAGTTGGTGCAGATAAAGGATATGTTTATGTAAGAGCGGAATATCCTCTTGCAATATCCCGTCTGGCAGCAGCACTGGATCAGGCAAGGGTGTATGGTCTGTTAGGGGAGAAAATTCTTGGATCTGATTTTTCATTTGATCTTGATATAAAAATGGGTTCCGGAGCGTTTGTATGCGGCGAGGAAACGGCTCTTATTCATTCAATAGAAGGGAAAAGAGGGGAACCAACACCAAGGCCTCCTTTTCCTGCCCATAGTGGATTATGGGGAAAACCAACACTTCTTAATAATGTAGAAACATATGCAAATATTCCTGCTATTTTTATTAATGGAGCAAGATGGTATGCAACTGTTGGAAGCGAAGCTAGTAAAGGAACAAAGGTATTTGCACTTGCCGGTGCAATAGAAAAATCCGGTCTTGTGGAAGTACCAATTGGTACACCATTAAGTAAAGTGATTTTTGATATTGGCGGTGGAATTAAAGATGGTAAAAACTATAAGGCAGCACAAATAGGAGGACCTTCCGGTGGATGTATTCCTAAGGAGTATCTAAATGTGCCTTTGGATTATGATTCATTAAACGAACTTGGTGCCATTATGGGATCAGGTGGTCTTATTGTTATGGATGACAGTACATGTATGGTCGATGTTGCAAGGTATTTTCTTGAGTTTGTTCAGGAAGAATCATGCGGTAAATGTGTACCCTGCAGGGTAGGTACAAAACGTATGCTTGAAATAATAGATCGTATTACCAATGGTGAAGGAGAGGAAGGGGACATAGAGAAACTGATAGAACTGGGTGAAGAGATCAAAATAACCTCTCTTTGCGGTTTAGGGCAGACAGCGCCTAAC
>JAUVLL010000021.1 GCA_030600745.1 Spirochaetaceae bacterium
ATAAAATGGGCGACACGAAGTGTCGGGGACCCATTCTTAGTCGAAAAAGCCCAGGATGCATGTGCGAGCAGCAAACTTGTTTGCGACCAGCACAAAAACAAGCCGAATTCAGAGACATCGTAAAAGCCTCTTACCAGTCTATTGGAAAATAATCCTTTAAAAACTTGCCACACCAGTGTTTACCAGTATTAATTCCGTTAAAAAAAGGATCACATACTCTTGCTGCACCATCTACAATATCCAGGGGAGGCTGAAAATCATGCAGTTCCTCTTTAAGTCTTGATAATTGTACAGGATCTTCATCAGTTACCCATCCCGTATCAACTGCATTCATGAAAATACCATGTTTTGCAAGTCCGCTGGCAGAAGTATGAGTCAGCATATTAAGGGCAGCTTTTGCCATATTGGTATGTGGATGGCGGTCACCCTTTTTAAAACGAAGGAACTTACCCTCCATGGCGGAAACATTTACAATGTGTTTTTGACCTGTATTATCTTTTTTCATTAGAGGCAGCAGTCTATTGCTTAATACAAAAGGAGCAACTGCATTAACAAGCTGAATTTCAATCATCTCTGAAGTTTGAATTTCACCAAGGGTAAGTCGCCAACTGTTAGTGGTTCTTAAATCAACCTGCTGCAGATCCTCATCCAGTTTCCCCTCCGGAAAAACAGTGTCGGCAGATATAACGTTATCATAAGCATATGGTATTTGAGACAGTTGCGCCGATTTCCTAAGTCCGATTCCAGGCAGTTTTCCATCCCATGAAACAGGGAGATTAGATTCTGATTCAACCTTAGACATAGTAAAAGAATTTAATTTATTTGTAAATATTTGATAATTCACCATCAGCTTTTTAGCATTTGAGGGAAGTTCATCAATATCTCTTGTTTCGTTATACATTAAATGTGCATAAAATTCAGGAGGTCTGCGTACTGTTTGGGCAGCATTATTGATTAGAATATCCAACCTGCTAAAAGTTTGTTCAATATGACCGCAAAACAGCTCAATACTGGGTGTATGCCTTAAATCCAGCCCATAGATATGCAAACGATCTTCCCATTCATGAAAATCTTTTTCTTTGGAATACCTTAATGCCGAATCTACCGGAAACCTGGTGGTTGCAATAACGACAGCTCCGGCGCGCAACATCATCAGAGTTGCCTGATAACCAATTTTTAGTCGGGATCCGGTTATTAGAGCAACCTGCCCTTTTAAATTTGCAGTCTGAAAACGTTTCCTATAGTTTAGTTCTGCACAAACTGGACACATAGTATCATAAAAAAAATGCAGCCTGGTAAATTCAGCTTTGCAGACATAGCAATTTCCGGGAGATTGCAAAACCGGATAATCCTTTCCCGATTCAGTGTTATCCGAAAGTTGCAATGGTGCTGTAAATACTGCATCTTTCCTTGATAATCTGATTCCTGTTGCAGCTCTTGCCTCTCGTTCCAATGAAACAATTTGCCTTTTATGTTTTTTACGAATAGCCTTATTGCGTTTAATTAATTGATATCGATCTGGTCTGGATAATTGTCCCGCAGCTTTCATTAGTTCAATCTGCTGTTCTTTTGATAAAGCAGCAAAATCATCACTGTTATTTACCAGATGAGTTAAAATGCTAATACACTTATCAATATCATCTGCTGCATAACCTTTATTTTGTTGTTGCTCCACGCTCTTTTCCTTTACTTTTCACCAGTGACTTAAAATAAACAGGAACCTCCGTTTTAAAGGTCATTTTCTCTTTTGTATGAGGATGATTTATAGTTATGGAGGCTGCATGAAGTGTGAGCCTCTTAATACTCCTATCCTTTCCCCCGTATATCTTGTCTCCAGCTACAGGGCAGCCCTTTTCCGCTAAATGAACCCGAATCTGATTCTTCCTGCCTGTAAGCAGTTCTATTTCAAGTAAACTGTAGTTCCTGGATTCTTCAATAACTCTATATTTGGTTTTGGCAAGCTTCCCGTCTTTGGGATCACTGGCTGAATACATTCTATGGATACTGTTTTCTGCAAGATATGAGGTAATCAGCCCCTCCTTCTCAGACAGCTGTCCATGAACAACAGCATAGTACTTTTTTGAAAACCGGGACCACCCATCCTGAAGATAGCGTTTGGCACTTTCAGTTTTTGCAAACACAAGAACACCTGAAGTTTCTCTATCCAGTCGATGTACAATAAATATCCTGTTTTTTGATTTAGAATTACCCTTCCGCACATAATCTGTCAAAAGGAAATAGGCAGTATTTTCTTTAACTCTATCTGTACTCATAGTTAGAAGGCCGCTTCGCTTATCTACGACTAAAATATCATAATCTTCATAGAGAACAGACAGACCCCGGGGGTGAAATCTTTTTGGGGGATTTTTAAATTTTTTCCTACTTGTCTGTTTACTATCCATCATCAATATCCTAAAACCATACCCAGAAGTGAAAAGATTGCACCTGTCATATGGGTAACAGTATTTATTACTTCGTCGGTTACATGGATGCTGTCATCTTTGCTTCGGGAGGGAAGCTTCTTTTTATCATTATTATCCGTCATGACTGTAAATTACAGGAATAGATTTATTTTTTCAAGGCCGGGGTGTTAATCCACTCATAAATTAAATAGTTTACCAATAAAAGGATATATAATTGATATGGAACTGAAGGCCATGAGACCGACTGTTACAATATTAAAAACCAGAGGGAAACGATGAATTATACTGCTCAGTTTACCGCCATAAGGGATTTGTGGTGTACATTATGTTACGGTTTTTGACAATATTGCTTCAGTTATTACTTCTAACAGTATACAAATTTTAATAATTTGACATAGCAACAAACTGAAAATAAGCAGTAAAACTGCGCCCATTTGCATCTACTTCAAATTAATGGTACCTTATAAGTGTGTAAAGGCTATTAACTGGCTTAATGTTAACTGCTTTTGTACCACGCAAGTACCAGCCGATCAAAATGTATACACAACTATCAATTGCAAAACAAGGGATACTACCCTCTGTTCTACCTGATTTGCTGGTAAAAGGAGCATCTATGGGAACTAAATTCAAGGCATACTCCTCAAATAACTTTCACGATATAAAACAACTGCAGAATCTCTCTGCCGGAACACTTTTAAGGATGGAAGCTGTAGCAAAGGTTCTTCCTTTTCGAACCAACAACTATATTACAGATAATCTGATTAACTGGAATAATATTCCTAATGACCCAATGTTTCAGCTTACTTTTCCCCAGCCGGAAATGTTGAATGATATAGACCTGCAGAGAGTAATCAGGCTAATGAAGGGAGATAAGGTCAAGCTTGATCTAGAGATCAGAAAGATACAGATGAAAATGAACCCTCAGCCGGCCGGACAGCTGGAACTTAATACTCCCAGTCTTGAAGGTACAAAAATCAAAGGAATTCAGCATAAATATATGGAAACAGTACTGTTCTTTCCTGAACAGGGGCAAACTTGCCATGCCTACTGTACCTACTGCTTTAGATGGGCGCAATTTATAGGAATTGATGAGTTAAAAATGGCTACCCGGGAATCACAGGAACTTATTGGATATCTTAATGAACATCCCAAAGTAACTGATCTGCTGATTACCGGTGGTGATCCTATGATTATGAAAACAAAAGTGATTCGCAGATACCTTGAAGATATACTTAAATCAAAACCAGGTGGCCTTAAAAACATAAGAATAGGAACAAAAGCTCTTTCCTATTGGCCCTACAGATTTACAATCGATGAAGATGCAGATGATCTTATGTTACTTTTTGAAGAAATAATTGATGCCGGATTTCATCTGACTATTATGGCTCACTTTACCCACCCTGTAGAAATGGACACTCCACAGGTTAAGGAAGCAGTTAAGCGGATCATTTCCAGAGGCGCTATCATAAGATGTCAATCTCCCGTCTTAAGACACATCAATGATGATGCTGATATATGGATGGAAATGTGGAGTAAACAGGTAACTATGGGAATGATACCCTATTACATGTTTGTAGCCAGAGATACCGGTCCGAAAGGCTATTTCAACCTTCCCCTGGATGAGGTATATGAAATATTCAGCAGTGCATTCAATAGAGTATCCGGCCTTGCAAGAACTGCCCGCGGCCCCTCTATGTCTACTAAATCAGGGAAAATTCTGGTGGATGGAATAATGACCAGTAATTCAAAAAAGTATTTTGTTCTAAAATATATTCAATCCCGTACACCAGAGCTTGTTAACCGTGTTTTCCTTGCAAAATATAATCCGGTAGCAGTTTGGATAGATGATCTTGAACCGGCATCAAAGTCTGATGAACTCTTTTTTCCATTTATGAAACAACATATGCAGCTGGATAATGGAACATTAGATGATGATTTTGATGATGAATACGCATTTGCATAGTAGAATAGCATCGTAAAAAAAGGGGGGGGTATAATACCTCCCATATAAAAATATTAATAAAATTCACAAACTTATCAGGAAACTGCTTGAAAGTAGCGTCTCTAACGATTATAGTTATTTCTTCACAGATAATGTTCACAAATAATGATCTAAACCAAGCCTGTTCGGGACTTCGTTCCCGCTCGGCAATGAGTCGTACCGGAAGAGCGGAGCGATGAGACTGGTCGCAAACAAGTTTGCTGCTCGTCCATGCAACCGAGGAAACGATCTCGACAACCAAAGGAGAACCGAAGTGTTACTGCAAGGTCTTACATTAACAATTGTAGGTATGTCCGTAGTATTTATTTTTCTTACAATAATGGTAATTGTAATGACAATAATGTCTGCTTTTATACCCAAGTACTTTCCGGATGTTACTGCTAATAAGCAGTCCAAAGTAAAACAAACCAAAAAAGAAACTATTACTAATCAGCAGGAATTGATGGGAATTGCAGGAGAGGCAGTAACCATGGGCGAAGCAGAGATTGCAGCTGTTATTGCTGCAGTCAAATCATACTCACATAGTTGGAAGGGGTAATATTAGATGAAAAAACGAATCGATTTTATGGTCACGGCTTTCCGTGACGGATTTCAATCAGTATATGGAGCAAGGGTATTTACAAAAGATTTTATACCGGCAGTTGAAGCAGCTGTTGAAGCTGGGATTACCCATTTCGAAGCAGGTGGCGGGGCAAGATTTCAATCCCTCTACTTCTACTGTAATGAAGATGCCTTTGACATGATGGATCAGTTCAGAACTGCTGTAGGTCCGAATGTTAATCTCCAGACACTGGCCAGGGGAACTAATGTTGTCGGTCTTGAATCACAGTCAAGAGATGTAATTGATCTTCATGCGAAGATGTTCACAAAACATGGTATTTCAACTATACGCAACTTCGATGCTCTTAACGATGTTAACAACCTTATCTATTCCGGTGAAAGAATTGTTGCAGCCGGTGCAAAACATGAAGTATGTGTAACAATGATGGAACTTCCTCCTGGAGCCACAGGAGCACATGATCCTGAATTCTATATGGGTGTCCTTCGAAATATTATGGATGCCGGTATAAAATATGACTCTGTTTGTTTCAAAGATGCATCAGGTACATCAGCTCCGGCAAAGGTATATGAAACAATAAAACAGGCAAGAGCTCTTCTTGGTGAGGATGCCAGGATTGTTTTCCACAGTCACGAAACAGCAGGAACCAGTATTTTAGGATACAAGGCAGCTATTGAAGCAGGAGCAAACCAGATAGATTTGTCCATGTCTCCTGTCTCCGGTGGTACAAGCCAGCCTGATATTGTAACAATGTGGCATGCATTACGGGGAACAGATTATGATCTGGGTATTGATATCAACAAGATCATGGATGCAGAAGAGGTTTTTAAGAACTGTATGAAGGATTACTTCATGCCTCCGGAAGCAAAAAGTGTTGAACCGCTAATGCCGTTCTCACCAATGCCCGGAGGAGCACTTACTGCAAATACTCAGATGATGCGTGATAATGGAATTATGGATCGGTATCATGAAGTTACTGCCGATATGGGAGAAGTAATTGAAAAGGGAGGATACGGAACTTCCGTTACTCCGGTATCACAGTTCTATTTCCAGCAGGCTTTTAACAATGTAATGTTTGGCCCATGGAAAAAAATTGCCGATGGTTACGGTAAGATGGTTTTGGGATATTTCGGGAAAACACCTGTTGACCCCGATCCTGAAATAATGAAACTGGCATCCAAACAGCTGGGGCTTGAACCCACAACCAAAATACCAGTAGATATCAATGATGCAGATCCTGAAAAAGGGATAAAGATTGCCACAAAACGACTGGAAGATGCAAAACTTCCAGTTACTGACGAGAACATATTTATTTCTGCTACATGTAAGGAAAAGGGAATAACATATCTTCAGGGTAATGCAAAAATTGGTGTCAGAAAGATTGATCCAAATGCCAGGGAAGAAGCCTCCGCACCTGCCAAATCTGCAGAAAAGACTCCGACAGAATTTACTGTAAAGGTCAATACAAACGAATATAATGTAGAGATGAAAGGAAACAAGGCTGTTATCAACGGTGTGGAATATGATATTTCCGTAAAAGAGGGCCTAAGTGCAAAACCAGTTAAAGCATCAGTAAAACCAGCACCCGCAAAAGCAGCTCCAGTTAAAACATTATCTGCAAAGGCTGCTCCGGCAGCTGCTCCTGTACCTGGAGGGAAAAAGATTATTGAAGCACCCCTTCCAGGTCTTATACTTAAAATTGTGAAAAATGTAGGTGACAGAGTAGAAGAAGATGATGTTATCATGATAGTAGAATCCATGAAAATGGAAACTGAAATAAATGCACCATCAGCCGGAACAATCGCTGAACTTCCGTTAAAGGAAAACAGCCAGATTGTAGCCGGTGATACACTTGCCGTAATAACAGCAGATGCTGCTCCTGAAGCAAAAAGCACACCTGCTCTTAAAGCAGCGGCTCCAATGGCATCTCCTGTAGTTAAAACTGCTCCAAAGACTGTAAAACCAGTAAAAACACTGGGAACTCCGGCACCTGTAAAGACAGCTCCTTCACCTTCGGTATCATCAGGAGGTAATCAGGTAGTTGTAGAAGCACCACTTCCAGGCCTTATTCTTAAGATGATAAAAAATGTAGGTGATCCTATAGAAGAAGATGAAGTAATAATGGTAGTAGAGTCCATGAAAATGGAAACTGAAATAAATTCCACCGCTACAGGAACTATAACGGATATTCCTGTTAAAGAAGGTGATCAGATTATTGCAGGCGATAAGCTTGCAGTGATTAATTAGGAGATTTTGGATGAATATATTTGACTCCTTATTAGCTTTCTGGAGCCAGACAGGTTTAGTAAACTTTACATGGCAGCAGGCAGTTATGATCCTTGTGGGACTTCTATTAATCTATCTTGCAATAAAACGTGGATTTGAACCCCTCCTGCTTTTACCTATTGGCTTTGGAGCAATTCTGGCAAATATTCCTATAGCCCACATTGCAGGGGTAGATGGATTTCTTGGAATAATATCACATGCAGGTATTTCAAACGGATTATTTCCGCTGTTGATTTTTATGGGTGTTGGTGCAATGACCGATTTTGGGCCCTTAATTGCGAACCCTAAAACAGCTCTTTTAGGTGCCGCTGCCCAGTTTGGTATTTTTACCACCCTCTTGGGTGCTCTTGCTCTTTCAAAGTATGCAGGTATGGATTTTAATCTTTCTGATGCCGCTGCAATAGGAATCATAGGTGGCGCAGATGGCCCAACAGCAATATTTGTGGCAAGAAAACTCGCCCCGGATCTGTTAGGTGCAATCGCAGTAGCTGCCTATTCCTACATGGCTCTGGTACCATTGATACAGCCTCCAATAATGAGACTATTCACAACTGAACACGAGCGTAAAATAAAAATGGAACAGTTAAGGCATGTAACCAAAGCGGAAAAAATTGTATTTCCTCTGGCCGTTCTGGGAATATGTATAGTTCTTCTACCTGAAGCAACACCACTGATTGGTGCTCTTATGTTTGGGAACCTTGCAAAAGAGAGCGCTGTTGTTGATCGTTTATCAAACACAATGCAGAATTCACTAATGAACATCGTAACAATAATGCTGGGTCTCGCTGTTGGTTCCAAACTTGCAGCAGAAAAATTCCTTAGAATTGAAACCCTGGGTATTCTGGTACTTGGAATGATTGCGTTTTCCGTTGGAACAATGAGCGGCATTCTTATTGCTAAGCTTATGAATGCTCTTTCAAAAAAACATCCTATTAACCCGCTAATCGGAGCTGCAGGTGTTTCCGCTGTTCCAATGGCGGCAAGAGTAGCAAACAAGGTCGGTCAGGAAGCCAATAAACATAACTATCTTCTTATGCATGCAATGGGACCAAATGTGTCCGGTGTGATAGGATCGGCAGTAGCTGCCGGTGTTCTTATGGCAGTAGTGCCTATGTTTGGATAAGGGATAATGAAAAAGTAAAAGTGAAAAATGAACAATTGGGGAGTCTTGAATAGACTCCCCTTTTTGTGCTTTCAGGTATACCTCTACAATATATTAATGGCCATGATCACTATCTTCATGACGATGATGATCCCAGTACTCAATTTCCCAGTCCTCGGCCATTTTCACATCAAGAATCTCTGCCTGTACTCTTAGAGTTTCCCCTGCAAGTGGATGATTTTTATCTATAAGGACCTTATCTCCCCGCAGTTCAATAACTGTAATAATACTTTCTCCATCATCATCCTCAACATCAAACTCCATTCCCACTTCCAGAGATGCTTCTTCAGGAAAGGTATTTTTATCAATCTCAAAAACCATATCTTCTGACCTGATACCGAATCCATCTTCAGGGGGAACAATAATATCTATGCTGGCACCTTTTTCCAAACCAGACAGAGCTCTCTCTACTCCAGGAAGCATCTCCCCTATTCCATGAAGATATTCATATTCTCCATCCTCTTTAGAACTTTCCAGAATCTCCCCTGAATGATCCAACAATGTATATTCAAGTGTAACTATTGTATTATCACCAACCTTCATGCAACCTTTACCCTGATATCTGCTCAGCAGAATGCTGCTCATTTGCTCTGACAATCTTCCTTGCAAGCAGTTTTGAAAGAAAAATACCATAATGAGGATACCGTTTCATTACCTGAACAAAAGATTTCCTGGAAATTTTTATCAGCTTACCCTGTTCTTCCGCACGAACAGCCGCACTTCTTCTATTATTGAGAAGAAAGGCCATTTCACCCATAAAAAGATCTGCAGGACTTAGAGATCCTACAACCTTGTTATTGAGAAAAACCTTATATCGTCCGCTGGCAATGTAATAAAGAAAGTTACCCTTTTCACCTTCCTGAAATACAACATCACCCCTGGCAGGATATATTACTTCTTCACCGGAAAACCCCTCTGGTGTTTTTCTAATTACAGATTCATCATGCTTCACAGTAATTTTTACCTGATTTCCAATATCATTATATTCTATAGATTCTGAAAAAGCCTCAGCCATAATTATTCCACGCCCATGCTGGGATAAAGGATCATCATCCTCTATTTTCTCCTTAACTATCGATACATCGAAACCATCACCTTCATCACGGATACTGAAAATAGTCCTTTCCTGTGATGAATCCCATTCAAAATGGACTCTTTTTTCAGCGATAACCGGATCAGTACACTTCTCTGCAACAATATCTATAACACTCATACCACTATGAAGAGCCGTAGTTTTTTCGTCATAACTAATACCGCAATGACCGTGCTCGATACTATTTACAATTAGTTCCGAAAGAGCCAATTGAAGATGCATTTTATTTTCTGATTTAAGATATCCTCTTTGGACAAGATCTGTAACTGCTATACCTGAGTATATGGATACTGCAAGGATATCATTATCAATGGAAAAAGAACCGGTGGAATGCTCTATAAAATGGCTTGTTAGCTCTTTCTGATAGATTAACTGCCAGTTTTCAGCAATAATTTTAACACTTTTAACTATATGGCTTGCAATTCTGGAATAATCAAGCATAACAAGAACATTCAGATCCTTCATCTCCTCCATTAATTCCTGTTCATTCTGTGTCGTACTATCGTACAGACCTATTATCCCAAAACTATGGAGCCACGAATCCTTACGAACCTGTTCTGCCATATATTTGTAGGAGACCTTAGGATCACCATAATTAAGTATTACCACTTCAGGAAGATCAAAATTCAAAGATTCCAGGATTCTCCTTTCATTGGCTATCATGACAATTGGGAAGTCGAAACATCTATCCTTTCTAAAAGCTGTTTCAATTTTATCTTTTATTTTTTTATCTGAATTAACAAGTACAATAAATCCCATAACATTTTCTCCAAAAAAAAGCCGAACCTTCTTCTAGGTTCGGCTAATTTTACTTAAATCAGTAGGATTAATTCATCCTTTCTACTTGTCCAGATATTTTGCAACAAAGGCCTCAGCATTTTGTATTGAACCTCCGGCTGCTCCCTTAACAACATTATTAACAAGGAGAGCAAATCCAATTCTGTTTCCCTGTTTTTTTAATCTACCTGTAAATACAGTCATTCCGGAAGGACTTCCATAAAAAGCCTGTTTTGTTTGAGGAAGATTATCCTGAGAATCATACTCTACCGGTAAGACAGGAGTTGAAGGTAAATGATCTATACCATTAGCAGAATCATTCCATGCTTTAATAACATCATCAGGATCAATATTCTGCTCAAATTCTACCCATACTGTTTCCAGATGGCCGAACATTATAGGAACCCTCACACAAAAGGGGAAGATCTCCGTTTCTACAGAAAGAATCTTTTTAAACTCAATAATCATCTTCTCTTCTTCATCTCCAATGTACGGAATGACATTGTTTGTAATATCCAATGCTGACAAACCTGGATGCCCTGCCCCACTGACTGACTGATATGTAGAAACAGACAGATCTTTTATTCCAAATTTCTTTAAGGGTGCCATTGCAACTGCCAGTCCTGTTGTTGAGCAATTGGCATTTGTAACTATAAAGCCCTTTTCGGGATAGCCTTGTTTTTCAATCCAGCTTAAAGCTTCAATATTTGCTTCAGGAATTATTATTGGAACATTTTCCTCATATCTCATAGCAGCCGCATTTGAAAAAACTGCAAATCCTGCCTCTATTAAAGCCGGCTCTATTTTCTCTGCTACCGAATTTGGAAGAGCCGAAAAGACAATCTGAATACACTCAGCCTTCATGGCATCTATATCATAACTACTTATGGTAATATCCTGAATATTTTTTGGGATTTCCATTGGAAGTATCCAATGAACATCATTGCCATATTTCTTACCTACTCTGGCTTCAGAAGCACTGATACGTGTTATCTCAAACCATGGATGATCAGACAGCATCCACATAAATACCTGTCCAACGGCACCTGTAGCTCCCAAAAGTGCTGTCTTTATTTTTGTCTCCCGTTTAAACTCATCTTTTCTGGGATTGCTCATCATGAAATACTCCTTAGGTTGCATACCCGAGCAATAGACGAAGTCCCGACCAGGCTTTGGTTGCATAGCCGAGCAGGGGACGTAGTCCCCGACCAGGCTTGGAATTTTGTATGGGCTTAATATGAATAATGTAGAGAATTATGTCAATAGGTATTTTACATTATGTAGCTAATCTGTACTTATTTTTAGTATTATAACAAAATGTTGCATATATTGCTTTAAGCTATCTGCATCTGAACCTGATTCACTTCACTCATATAACCGGTTCTAATACAGAGCTCAAGAAGATGTTTACTAAGCATTTCAGTTTTTTCACGGGTAGAAGAATCACCAACCTTTTTAATAACAACCTTATAGGAATCATCAAATTCTTCAATAAGGCTGACATAGGTAGTAAAATCTTCGTTTCCCTGTATTCTGTAATCCTTCATTTAATCCTCCGTCTAAACGTACAATCCAATTATCGGAGATATAAGAGTCTTACTTTACAGGAATTGGATTAGGATCAAGGGATTAAATTATTTCACTTAATTAAATTTCCTTTCAAAAATTCATTTCGGGAAAAAAGAGTTAATAGTTTAGTTTAATAGCGGGAATTAACACCATATTAAAGATCAAAATCCAATTGATCATATAAACAGAGTTGGACAAGTGTTTTATACCTCTATAAGCGCAGAATTATAAGTAGTCAGGAAGAAACCCGATCCATACTCCTGAACCCATCATTAGTTTCAGGTTTATGGTGGTATTACCCATGAGGAAATCGACTATATTGTAAAGTTGTTTGATTTTGCAAGCAAATCAAGCAGATTCTTTGCTTTAACAGGTTTTGACAGATAATTATCCATACCTGCATTCATACAATTTTGTATGTCCTCATCAAGAGCATGGGCAGTAAGAGCGATTATATGTGTTCTATGGTCATCATCTTCCGAAGCCTCAGATTCTCTGATAATTTTAGTAGCAGAAATTCCATCAAGACCGGGCAAACCCACATCCATGATAATATAATCGGGCTTTTCCTGCTGATATTTTTTTACAGCTTCAATGCCGTCCTCTGCCTCTATTATACTCCACCCCTCTTTCTGCAATAATCGAACCATATATATTCTGTTTATAGTTTCATCTTCCACAACAAGTATCTTTTTTAATCCCCCATTGGAGAAAGCCTTTTCCTGAACTATAATCTTCTCCTCTATTACATCTCCTATAGGTATTATCACTTTAAAAGTGCTTCCTTTGCCGGGTTTACTTTCTACCGATATAGTTCCTCCCATAAGATCAAGCAGGCTCTTTACTATTGATAATCCCAACCCTATGCCCTGACGGGTTTTTGTATAGGTATTCTCAACCTGCCTGAAAGATGTAAATATATTACTGCAATCTTTTTCAGAAATGCCTATACCCGAATCCCTAACAATCATTCTTAAGTTTCCGGAGTCCACCCCAATATCTATATCAATAGATCCCTGCTCAGTAAATTTTATTGCATTTGTTACAAGGTTGATAAAAATCTGACCAATTCTTACTTTATCTCCATTTATAATATTTCCATTATCAAGGTGGTATTTGCAATTAATAGAAATACCATTTCCCCCCGCCTGTTTTACCAGTGTCCCCAGGGTAATTTCCACAAGCTTCTGCACATTAAAGTCAATTTTATGAATTTCCAGCTCCGAATTCTCCAGTCTGGAAAAATCTAAAAGATCAGTAACAAGAACCATAAGATTATCAGCTGAATCAATAAGCATTGAAAGAAACTCACGCTGACTTGAATCAAGATCAGAGTCGGCCAACAGATTTGCCATACCGATAATACCGTTAAGGGGTGTTCGCAGTTCATGGCTCATATTTGCAAGGAAATCATCCTTTATACAGGAAATATCTTTTCCCATCCCTTCTTCAAGTTCATTCATCATCTTTTTATAACTATCCATTGCCGCCCTTCTTTCAATAACATTTCTATCTGTATTTTATGATAGGAAAGCTGCAAAGCCAAGTCAAGGCATTATTCCCATTTGTTTAATAATACCCCGACATTGCCTCTGCCATATCATCAGGCATTCTACAGGGTATTCCTGATGCTGTATCTATAAATGCCAATTTTGTTTCACCTATATTTATAAGTTCATCTGCCTCATTAAATATTTCATAGTTAAAAACAATCTTTACCCCTGGTCGCTTTTTAACAGTAACTTTAACAGTCAAAAGCTCATCATACCTTCCAGGAGCAAGATATTTGGAGTAATTTTCAAGAACAGGCATTATTATCCCATCTGCTTCCAGGTCCTTATAACTTAAACCAAGCTGACGCAGGCTCTCCACACGAGCTACTTCATAGTATGCTGCATAGTTTCCATAGTAAATATAACCCATTTGGTCTGTTTCCGCATAACGTACCCTAATTTTTGTTTCCGATTTATACATATTTATCGGCCTCCTTTCATCAAATTCAAGACACAAAGCATTGCGTCACTGCCCCTACCATCAGCTTTTTGCGCTGTATCATATTTTCTACTTAAAAATACTTCTTCTCTAAAATATTGACTCCAGACTGGCGTAAAAAGCCAAAAACAAGTCGAATTCAGAGACATCGCAAATGCCCCTACCATAGATTCCTCTTGAATTCCTACACGTAGTGAGTAATAATACATACAAGGAGACTTTAATGGAATACCGAATATTAATAATAAATCCCGGTTCAACTTCAACAAAATATGCCGTTTTCGACGGGGAAAATGAAAAACTCATTGAGACTATAAGACATGAACATGACGAAATAACCCAATTTGAAACTGTTGGTGATCAGTTTATTTTTAGAAGTGAGCTTATTGAGAAGGCTCTTGAAAAAGCAAAGATCCCTGTTAGTTCACTTGACTGTGTTATAGGGAGGGGAGGACTTCTAAAACCTATCTCCGGGGGAGTATGGAAAGTAAACAAGGCAATGATAAATGATCTAAAGGAAGCGAAACGGGGAGAACATGCATCAAACCTTGGGGGAATAATTGCACATAGCATTGCGGATAAAGCAGATGCACTCAGTTTTATTGCCGATCCTGTAGTCGTAGATGAAATGAACGATTTTGCAAGAATTTCAGGTCATCCTGAACTGCCGAGACTATCAATATTTCATGCACTTAACCAGAAAGCTACTGCCAGAAGGGCTGCTGCAGAACTGGGCAAACCGTACGAAAGCTGTAATTTTATTGTTGCACATATGGGAGGAGGCATATCTGTCGGTGCTCATCAAAATGGCAGAGTTGTAGATGTAAACAATGCTCTTAATGGAGAAGGACCATTCTCTCCGGAAAGAAGCGGAACATTACCAGCAGGGCAACTGGTAAAGTTATGTTTCTCAGGTAATTACACAGAGAAAGAGATACTTAATAAATTAAAAGGAAAAGGTGGTTTAACTGCATATTTGGGAACTGCAGATGGGACCAAAATTGAACAGATGATTGATAATGGCGACAAGAATGCAAAACTGATATATAATGCCATGGCCTATCAGGTCGCTAAAGAAATTGGAGCACTATCTTCCGTTCTGTCAGGTAATATAGACGGGATTGTGCTCACAGGTGGCCTTGCATACAGCACTATCCTTACAGATAAAATAAGTGAATATATTAATTTTATCGCAAAAGTTTTTGTATATCCCGGAGAAAATGAGATAGAAGCCCTTAGAGATGCAGCTATAAGAATCCTGACAGGTAAGGAAGACCCAAAAGAGTATGTAAATTGAAAATATCACTTAAGGACAGAAAAAATCTAACTTTTGAAACTCTATCAGAAAGTTGATCATATTACTTGAAATCTACCGGCTATTTTCTTATTCTGATTATATGGATGATAAAAATGCTGGTTGAAGCGGAAATTTGGACAATCGCCAGAACGGATCAGGGAAATGCTGTCCTGATCCGTCCATTAGGTGCAGAAAGTGCTGTTCCGATATTTATGGGACAGTTGGAAGCACAATCTATTTTAATTGGTATGGGAAATGTCCCAATGCCGAGGCCTCTGACCCACGATCTGTTTATGAGTACCTTTAAACAGCTCAATACTACAATTTTACGGGTAGAAATCAGCTCTCTTACAAACGGCACCTTCTTTGCAAAATTAATACTAAAAAACCGTAAAGATGAACTGATTATAGATTGCCGACCATCGGATGCCCTGGGTCTTGCAGTAAGGAAAAAATGCTCAATATTTATTGATGAAGCTATAGTAGATGAAGCAGGAATCCCTCTAAGTTCAATTACTGAAAAAACTGTAGAAACAAATCTGGAGCTAACAAAAACTGAAATAAAGCTGCTTAAACTTGAACTTGAAAAAGTTATTGAAATTGAAGACTATGAAGAAGCAGCAAGAATTCGGGATAGAATAAATAAGCTGGAAAATGATAACAGGTAACATCTTTTTTCAAAGTTTGTATAAAAACCTTACATAATGTTGATATTTAGGGGTATTTATGAGGATTAAAATCAAAAATGATGCAGAGATTACTATTAAAAAGAATTTTGATATTAGTTATAAAGAATCAGTTAATATTTCAGAGAAACTGAATCTTTATCTGGAAAGTATAAATCACGCCGGTACAACAACAGCCGCAGGTGTATACGCTGTAAATCTCATTGGCCGGATTTTTCAGTATATATTTACCAATCATGTAAAAAAGAATAATCCGGACATATTTACAAAAACAATGGACCATGTGAATGGAAGTATAGACAGGAAAGAAACAGACAGAGTTGCAGAAATGTTCTATTCAGACTTCCCTCCTGATGGCGATTCAATGGAAGAAATGGTAGTCCTCAGATTAACAAATGAAAATCCGGCCTGTAATCCCTATACAGTCATTTTCGACGAGATGAATCTTACAGAAAATACAGCCTATAAAGATATGCTGAGAAAAAGTTTCAGTTATCTAAGAAGTTTTCAAAGCCCTGCCGGGGAAGGTGTAAACCTAATTGATTTCCTGAAAGCACCCAGTGTTGCTCATCCTGGCAGCCTGATGGATCAGCTTGCATACATGGCTGAACACTGGGAATCACTACTGGGAGATCAATTCCTTCTACTTCTCAGAGGAATTGACTACCTGAAAGAAGAAAACAAACCACAATTCCCCCATGGTCCTGGACCAATAGAAGAATATACCTATGATTATGCTGATGGAAGCCCGGAAGGGTTCAGTACTGATTCCAACTGGATGCCGAATGTTGTTATGCTGGCAAAAAGTACCCTTGTCTGGCTGGATCAGCTTTCAAAACAATATCAGAAATCTATCACAAGACTTGATCAAATACCTGACAAAGAGCTTGATCTTCTGTCTAACAGAGGATTTTCAGCCCTCTGGCTAATCGGCCTCTGGGAACGCAGCAGTGCATCGAAACAAATCAAGCGTACATGCGGAAATCCTGAGGCAGAATCCTCTGCCTATTCGCTAAAAAGATATGAAATAGCTGAAGAACTGGGCGGATGGGAGTCTCTGCACAACCTGAAATACCGATGTGCGCAGAGAGGGATTCGTCTTGCCAGCGATATGGTTCCAAACCACACCGGAATTGATTCAGACTGGATAAACGAC
>JAUVLL010000125.1 GCA_030600745.1 Spirochaetaceae bacterium
GGACCCATTCTTAGTCGAAAAAGCCCAGGATGCATGTGCGAGCAGCAAACTTGTTTGCGACCAGCACAAAAACAAGTCGAATTCAGAGACATCGCAAATGCCTCACAGAGAATTTATCATTTTATAAGAAAAGCCAGACCACTGTTAATAATATCCCAAAAGATTCGGAATAAAAGTAGAAATAACAGGTACATAGGCAATAATGAAAAGTGCAACTATCTCTACTAAGATAAATGGGACAATAGCGCGGCTTATCTGGCCTAGTTTAAGCTTTGTTATACTGCAGACTACAAAAAGACAGGCACCAACAGGAGGTGTCATAAGTGCAATATTGAGAGATAAAACCATTATAATACCAAAATGAATCGGACTTATTCCCATGGAAACTGCAATTGGATGCAGAATAGGACCAAGGATTATCAAAGCTGCAGCAATATCCATAAACATTCCTACTATCAGCATTAGAATGATTATTAAAAGGAGGATAATTTTAGGATTTCCTGTAGTAGAAAGTAAAAAGTCTGCTATCATCTGAGGAACCTGATTTATGGCGAGAACCCAACTAACAATTGAGGCTGTACCAATAATCAAAAAAACTACACCTGTAATCTTGGCAGTGTTAATAAACATTGGAGGAAGATCTACAAGCTTCAGACTTTTAAGAACAAAAAAACCTATTATTAAAGCATAAGCTACAGCAACAGCTGCTGCTTCTGTTGGAGTAAATATTCCGGAAAGTATACCTCCCAGTATTATAATTGGCATCAATAGTGGAATTATTGCATCTTTAAAACCAATCAATTTTTCTATAAAAGTGGTTTTTGTACTTCTGGGGTATCCCCTTTTAATGGAGATAATAGCTGAAAGGATCATCAATAGACCGCCAAGCAATAACCCGGGGAGAAAGCCGGCGGCAAAAAGACCTGCAATAGATACGTTCATTAAAGACCCATAAATAACCATCATATTGGAGGGTGGAATTGTTGGCCCAATTATAGATGAAGCTGCTGTGACGGAGGCAGAAAAATCAAGATCATAGCCGTCTTCTTCCATGGCTGGAATAAGCATCGTACCAATTGCCGCAGTATCAGAAACGGCCGCACCGGTCATTCCGGCAAAAAAGATACTTGCCACAATATTTGCATGTGCAAGCCCACCTCTCCAGTGACCTACAAGAATATTGGAAAACTTAACAAGCCGGGTTGTGATACCTGTTTTATTCATTATTTCTCCGGCAAGAATAAAAAACGGCATAGCCATTAGGGTAAACATGTCCAGTCCTGAAAAGAACTGAAGTGGTGCCATTGTAAACATGGCAATATCATTTCCCATCAGATACAGCCCAAGAATACCTGTAATTCCAATGGTAAAACCTATGGGAACACCTAAAACAAGTGCTCCTGCAAAAATAACTATTAACGATATAAACATAGAATCATCCTAATCTTAGATATCAATAATTTCTCTTTCAAAATCAGCATTTCCGGATTTTCCCAGATCAATAATATATCTGGAAACCAGCTGAACCAGTCCAATAATCATTGACACTGGTATTGCCAGAGTAGGGAGTACCATTGTAATACCCAGCCCCTGGGAAATCTGCCATTTAGCTTCAACAACCATCAGAATTGAGTAATAGGTCATGATAACAAGAAATATCAATGTTACAAAAAATATAGCAGTTTCCAGTATTACTCTAACGGTCTTAGATTTTGCAGTATCTACAAGGATAGTCAGCCCCACATGGTCGTTCCCTTTAATACCGATACTAACAGCTAAAGAGGCTGCCCATATCATAAGATATCTTGACAATTCCTCTGTCCAGCTAAGAGGCATTTGTAAGACATATCTGAAAAAAACACCCAGTAATACTACAAAAGTCATACCGGCCATGGATACTAAACAGAGTTGTTCTACAACTTTATTCAGCCCATTGGAACCAGTTCGAATTAATTTAATAAACCCATTTTCTTTAGTATCCATAATCCTTCCTAAAAAAAACCTGGAACAGTTCGAAAAAGACTGCTCCAGGTCATAGTGCACACTAAATTCTAGTAGCCAAGTTCTCTTTCGGCAGCTTTAATAGCACTAAGGAATTTATTAATCCACATCTTACCTTCGCTGCCATATTTATCTACAAGAAATGCAGAAGCAGCAGGGATTGAAAGATCACGGAACTGCCTCATCTCTGCAGCATTCGGTACATAAACTTTCATCTTGGACATCAGAACAGGAAGTCCCTTTTCTGATGAATCAATAATTCGACTCAAACCACGACCTGCGAGTATAGCAGTTTTTGCTGCATCATCAATTATTACTTTATGAGCTGCAGAAAGTCCATTGTAAAATCTTGGGTTCATTACCCAGATATATGGAGCATAAATATGGTTTGTAAGAGTAGCAAATTTTTGTACTTCATAAAATTTAGCCATATTAATAATGGAAACAGGATTCATCTGTCCATCAATAACACCAGTCTGTAGAGAAGTATAAACTTCTGACCACGAAATAGGAGTAGGAGATCCGCCCAGAGATTTAATGATTTCCATGTGTAATGGAACAGTCATTGTTCTGATCTTAACACCTCTCATATCCCTTGGTGATCGTATTTCACGCTTTGAGTTTGTAATTGCAAAAAATCCTCCGGATTCACCAAAACCAAGAACATGAAAACCTGCTTTCTTTTCAATATCTTTAGCTAAAGCCTGTCCAAATGGACCATCATAAACCTTGTAACCAACATTGTAGCTGGAGAAAGCAAAAGGCATGTTTGTTATATCTATCATAGGATAGTATGTGGACATGCCTCCTGTAGAAGAAATATAGGACTGAACCACACCGCTTTTTACCTGCACCATAGTTTCTCTTTCTTTTCCAAGAACACCACTTGCAAAAAGCTCTACCTTGATTTCACCATTTGAATTTGCTTCTACTGCAGACTTGAAAACCGCTGCCATTGCAGCTGATGGGATGTCAAAAGGCTGCTGAGCATTAAGGTGAGCAAGCTTGATTGTAATTTCTTTAGCGCTGAGGCTAAATGGTACAACAGAGATAATCAGAACGATTATCAATGTCATTAATAAACCCTTTTTCATAAATAGCTCCTTATAATTTCCCTTATAGGGATGATCAAAAGAGACTACACTGTTATATTCTATATGTCAACTTTTTTGTTGATATAATTAGAAAATAACCTATAAAACTATGTTTACATAAATTGTATCAACATAATTTCAAATATTAAGCATAAATTTCCTTTATTTTAATATAACAACAGATCATTGGCAATTGGAAATTCTATAGATAGAATTACTATTATTTTAATCATCAAACAAAGATTCTGCATCAGTTGGCAGTATTTATTCACTGATAACTGTTACCTGCTCACTGTCTATTACTCAGCGGGTCCGTAATATACAGAACTATCCTTACCACTTCTGTCAAAAAGAGATACCTGTACCTCTACAGGAAGCATACGTCTGCCAAAATCAGAATCTCTATCTGTATGGAACTTAAGAGTATAGGTGCCGGAAGGTTTATTTCGAAGGTGCTCTGCTATATATTTTATACCCGTCGGTCCGTAGAGGGGAAGTGAAAAACCACCGGTTTCCTTACTTAAAAAATCCAGCTCAGGAGAAGTATCATTCCGGTTAATATAAACAGTATAAAACACAATGTTATTATTATTAAGATAATCAAGGCATTCGGTAAGGCTGTAATGAGAAAAGGCTCTCGAATTTAATTTACCCGAAGAAAGGAAAACCACAGCCTTCCTTGTTCCACCGCCCGTCAGCTGGGATGCAGACAAGCGCATACCAAGATCAAAACTCCAGTTTTTACTATTATCCCCTTCAACTGATAAAGATTCTGCGATAACTTCAAAATTGGAACTTCTTTTTACCTCCAGAACAGGCAATTCCTCTGCTGAAACTATACTGATACTGCCTCTTCCCCCAACAGAACCGAGGAGATCCTTTAGACCATCTACCTTAGCATTTTCGAATGTCGTCATTGAATCAGAACCTTCCACCAGATAACTAATCTCAACAAAATCAGTCTTATTCCCTGAGGAAATAAGTGACATACTGTTATTGGAATAACTATCCTCAGTAAGAAGAAAATTATTCTCTTCGAGCCCCACATAATCAGAACCGTCAACTGTGCTGACTGTAAGCTCTACAAGTATTTTCGGAAAATCATCAGATAGAATACGATTAATATTAATATTAAGTCCTGAATACATCCTTGCAGAGTCAGTTAGTAATGTAACCTTATTCCCATTGAAATCAGATGTAATTATGTTTCCATTAACATCTTTTGAAGCCCTTATCAATCTGGCACCCTTCTCAATTTGAGCAATAACATGAAAAGTCTCATTCAGAATATTAAAAAGAATAATCCTGTTACCGTCTGCAATCAAAAATTCATTTTCAGAATAAACAGAAATTCCCTCCGGAGCAGTTAATATATCTGATTTATACGAATTAAGAAAATTTCCATTGGTATCAAAAAGGTTTAGTTCCTTTTCCCGCTCATCAGCAACCAGAATCTTATTTTCAAAATAAACAATACCTGTTGGTTGTCTAAATCCTCCAAAATATTCATTTCGTTCTCCAAAAGAGAAAATAAAATTCCCTTCATAATCAAATTTTGATACTCTACTGTTTCCGCTTTCGGTTACATATATATGGGCTTCACCATCATCTGCAAAAAATTGCGGCCCTAAAAGTTCTCCCGGACCACTACCTGAGCTTCCAAACCTGAAAATATTTTTGCCATTTCTTGAAGTTCTTAGGATTTTATCACTGGAATATTCTGAAATAAACAGATAATCTTTTGTTTCCATTATATCAAAGGGGTGATTTATTCCTGTAAGCCCCCCCCTCAATGTCTGCTTTATTACACCATTTGCAGAAAACTTATGAACTTCATTTGTTGCAAATGAAGATAGATAAAACCCTCCATCAAATATTGGAAAAAATGAACAGGGACGCCTGAAAATAGAATAATCGTCAGTTACCCCTGAAATTTCATGAAAGGAGACAAACCGGGACAACTCTTTCAATTCAGGTCCCATACTTCTGGTGTAATTAATATTATCCACTTTAACCCTTAGATCCAGAGTACCGCCCCCGGAGGAAAGAAGGTCAGTCCAATAGCTGACAGCTGCATCAGTAAAACCGGCACGATAATAAGCATTCCCCAACCATAAAAGTGTCTTATCCCAATCCGGTTTGAGAGAGAGTGATTTCTCAAACGCCAGTATTGATTTATTAAATTCTCCATGGTGATATGACATTATACCCCATTGGAAATCATACTCTGCATCGACTTCGTCAAGATCTATCTGGGCATAGAGATTACCACCCAGAAAAAAGAGTATGAAGATAAGAATAAGTATAGTATTTTTTTTCACAAGTTCCAGTATACCCCGTTTAACAAAATTTTTCTACAAAGTCCCATACAATGTTTTAATTCGATTTGGATTCATCTATTACTGACCTAATGTGTGCAGTAATAATTTTATTATGACTTGACAATGTAAAGGCCTTACGAAGATAAACCAGTGCTTCAGTATTTTTTCCGGCTTTAAAGTAAGCCCATCCCAATGAATCCAGATAAGCCGGATAATCATTTTTTATTCTTACGGCTTTCCTGCAGGACAAGATTGATTCTTCCGAATCAATCCCTTCGTTTGCCAGTATATACCCAAGAGAATTCAGAACATTTGGATTATCAGGTTCCAATTCAGCTGCTTTACGGAGATATTCCAGACTCCTGTCAACCAGCTTTTGAGAATAAGTAATATAACTGAATGTTCCATATATCTGTGCTGATTCGAATCCTGCATCTATAAGCTCTCTCAATTCAAATTCCGCCAGCTTATACCGTCCTGTTATAGAATAAATATAGCTTAAAATAAGTCTGCACTGATATATAAGTAAAATATCAGTATGACTGGTTACTACCTGCTCAAGATATAGAAGAGCCTTATCATATTGTTCCAGATTTGTATAACAAATTCCAAGATAGTAAGATAAATCAGGAGAATTGGAAGGATCCTCATTAACAAGTAAGAATTCCTCTAAAGCACTCCGATAGTTTTTCAATTCAAGATAACGTTTTCCTACTTTTAAATAATCAGACATTACAGATCCCGATTAATATTAGAGTATATTACCCTTGCCCTTCCGGCAGGTTTACATATGAAATATTCAGCCTTAAACCCAAAAATTCTATCATATTCCTCAAGCCTTTCATTGTATTTGGCAAAAGAATCCTCCCTCATTAACGATATAGTGCAGCCGCAGAATCCGGGACCAGCCATTCTGGAGCCTGAACATCCATCAATCTCTGCAGCTCTCTTAACAAGCCAGTCAAGTTCAGGACACGACACCTCAAAATTATCACGAAGACTCTCATGGGATCTGTTCAACAGTCTGCCAAAGGATAAATAATCTTTCTGTTCCAATTGTCTTTTTCCATCAAGCACCCGTTGATTTTCATCAATTACATGCAAACAAAGCCTTCTGGAAGATTCTGTAAGCATTCCAATACTTTGCTCCAGATCGGATTGTGTAAAATCCCGAAGGCTCGAACCCTGTTTCTTTGAGTTAAGAACAGTCAGGCATTTCTGACATTCTTCTATTCGATCCTTTATCTCATCTTCGCTATCGATAACCGGAACATTACTATTTGTGATAATCAGCTTATAATCACTTAAGGAAAAAGGAATATTTGCATATTCAAGAGTTCTAACATCCAGAAATACAGCACTGTTCTCTTCTGCAAAATAGATACAGAACTGATCGGTTAATCTTTCAGCATTCCCTATAAAAGCACTTTCAGAAAGGTATGCAGTCTGAACAACCTGGATACCAGTCATATCAAAATCAAAGAGCTCCCTAAGAGCCATTGCAGTTGCTACACCTACTGCAGCTGAAGAACCAAGACCTATACCCGGGGAAATATCTCCTGAAATTGTAATATCCAACCCTTTAAAACTATAACCCAATTGAATAAATTCGTAGAGAACGCCTTTTATATAGTTAGCCCAGCGATCCTCCCTTTTATATTTTAAATTGGCAATGGTCGTTTTCTTTCTTTCACCCATATCTGCAGCAAAAAAGCGTAAAGAATTGTCAAATCTCCTTGATATAGCAATTTTAACAGAATTATTAATTGCAGCCTGAATTACATAACCATCACTAAAATCTGTATGTTCTCCGAGTAAATTTATTACTCCCGGAGCCTGAGATATTATCTCCGGTTCTATGCCGTACTCAGATTCATGAATTTTTTTCATCTCTTCTATGGGATTGCCTTTCAAAATAATACCACCGATATCTATACTATTAGAAAAACAGTTGAAAATCAACAAAATATTTTCTTTAATATAGAGGCATTTGCGATGTCTCTGAATTCGACTTGTTTTCGGCTTTTTACGCCAGTCCAGAGTCAATATTTTAGAGAAGAAGTATTTTTAAGTAGAAAATGTGATACAGCGCAAAAAGCTGTATACAATGCCCACACTATTAAATGAATATGAGGTAGATATAAAAAAAAGGTAGAGACGCTGCATGCAACATCCCTACCCCGATTAAACCAATTTGAGATTGTTAATTCGCAGATTTAACACCATATTTTTTGTTAAATCTCTCAATTCGTCCTGCTGTATCTACAAGCTTCTGTTTCCCTGTATAAAAGGGATGACATGCTGAACATATTTCAACTTCAATATTCTTTGCTGTTGATTTTGTTTGAATCTCATTACCACAGGCACACTTTATGGTTGTCATCTCATATTTTGGATGCAATCCAGCCTTCATTTTTTCCTCCATTACTATATCTATCTATATAAATAAATCACAGTGTTCTCATCCTGGTATCACTTTGTATTCATTGATGCCAGGAACGCCTCATTATTCTTGGTTTTTCGCATTCTGTCAATCAGTAATTCGATGATTTCCATATCATCCATGGGGTTAATTACCTTTCTAAGGATCCACATCTTGTTTAATTCGTCTTCACTAAGAAGAAGCTCCTCTTTCCGGGTACCTGATTTCTTGATATTTATGGCAGGATAAAGTCTTCTGTCTGCCATCTTCCGATCCAGATTGATTTCCATATTACCGGTACCCTTAAATTCCTCAAAGATAACCTCATCCATTCTGGATCCTGTTTCAACAAGTGCTGTTGCAACGATGGTAAGACTTCCACCGCCTTCAATATTACGTGCAGCACCAAAAAATCTTTTTGGTTTATGGAGAGCATTCGAATCGACACCACCTGAAAGAATTTTTCCAGAGGTGGGAACTGTCTGGTTATAGGCTCTGGCTAACCTTGTTATGGAATCGAGCAGTATAACGACATCCCTTTTATGTTCAACCAGTCTTTTTGCTTTTTCAATAACCATTTCTGCCACCTGAACGTGCCGGGTAGCCTGCTCATCAAAGGTAGAAGCAATTACTTCCCCTTTAACACTCCGTCGCATATCCGTTACTTCTTCAGGCCGTTCATCAA
>JAUVLL010000314.1 GCA_030600745.1 Spirochaetaceae bacterium
AATTGATAAGCTTGAAATGGAAATTGAAGAAAATATTCATCGGAAAGATTTTACAGCTAATGAAATCGTTGATGCTTATTCAAAACTTGAACAATTAAAAAATCCAGGTTTTTTTCGAAAATTACTTCAGAGTATCTGTAAATTCTTTAATAAAATCTTCCGCCGAAAAGCGCGATAAATCGACCCCTACGACGGTTATCCCTATTTTTCATTATTAATTTTTCATTTTTCATTTCTTCCCAGGGTATCAGAATTTAGCGCTACAACTCTACCATTATCTAACTGCACATACAGAATACCATCATTCAACTGCAAAGGTGTATATGCCAGAACCTCGTGTTCTGAGCGTACCTGTAATTCCAGATTCTTATTAAACTTCCCTACATACCATTTTCCGTTTTCCCGTACAACTGCAAAGATGCTGTTTCCAGTAAGCAGAATATCTGTGTCACTGAATACATCAGTATCACCCTGCATTTTAACTTCAAGAGTTTCTGAATCGAGAAACATAAGTCGTACTGCCTGTGGTTCCCTGTCAATCCCGGAAACAATAAGTATATCTTTACCAGACAGGTAGTATCGTCTTCCTCTTACAGTATTTATGGATGACCTTTTATCTATTTCACCAGAAAATGTATTTATTAAAGCCAATCTTCCCATTAAATCAGAATCGTTACCATCAATAATTAAAAAGGGTATAGTTTTAGTATCTGCAGTTGTATCTGCAGAACTTTCTTTTTTCTCATCAATCAGCTTCTTTTCATCCTTAGCTATTTGCTCTCGTTCTTTCAATACTGCTTCCTGACGTTTCTGTTGATCTTCTTCCCGCTCTTTTATCTCTTCCTCTTTTTCTTTAAGATCAGTCTCTTTTACAGTAATATCTTCTTCTCTTTCCTTAATTTCAGAATCAGTAAGACTATCCTTATCCTTTTCAAGCTGGTCTTTTTTAATCTCCAGATCACGGGATTCTTCCTTAAGTTCTTCTTTCTGATCCTCTATCTGATCCTGCTCCTTTTCAATCTCCCTTTCTTTGAGTTCAACTATATCTTTTCGGGGCTCAATACCTTTTTCATCCTGAGTACGCAGATCTTCTATTACATCTTCATTACTAATTGCATCTGTATCGATTTTTATTTCATCTGATATTGATAAAGGTACTATGAGCTCCGTAGCTCCGGGCCATTCAAGATATCTGGTAGATATACCTGCCTTATCCTCATCCAGGCTGTTTATAACAATTTTATTGTACATTGATATGAAATACTGGAAATCACCCCTATATACAGCATTATAATAGGTTGCAAATTCGGCAATAATATCAGCATCCTCTCTGGAATATGAGTAAGCTGCCTGAAGGTATCCTGAAAGAATTCGCCGTATATTATTAATATGATCAACAACAGCATCTTTTCCAATAATAAGGATGTCAGCATTAAACAGCCCCTGACCCTCTTCTGCAACAGCATGTATTATACTGTAGCGACCATAATAGCTGTTTCTGCTCTCGCCCCCCTTAATTTGATTTCCAAGATAAATACCTATACCTCTTATTTCATCTGCTGTTTCGAACTTAGCATGAGGACCTTCATAATTAACAAACTCAACCGATTCCCTTTGTACCTTAAAAAGTTCCTCTTTCACAACAGATTGAGAGAACAAAGAAATGGAAACCAACATTAAAATCAGTAAAACGGCTATTTTTTTCATCTTCTTCCTTCCTTGGGCCGCATAGGCGAGCAGTGAGCTTGCGAACGACCAGCCCTTATAGAAATTATAGAACTCTTTACCAAATAAAACATCTACTTTTTTGATTTTATTAGGGCTTAACAGCCTGAATTGTATCCAATGCCAGTTCTTTTACTGACTTTGAACTGGATCTTATAAAAATATTTGTTATTACAGTAAGCAGACTCTTGTTTATATAGCCGTTATAATTGTTCATTTTTTGAACAGTCATAAGTATCTGACTGAAAGCCCTTGAGTTTAAACTGGTTGGATTTTCCCCGTAATAACTGCTCAATGCCGTTGCTGTAATATTATCAATATTACTTTGAAGATATCCAAGAGATTTTATAATTGAGCTTAAGACAAAGTCATCCCATTCGTAAACAAGAAGATCCGCCATAAACCTAATTGTATCAAAATTTCCGGAAATTCCAATTATTTCAATAGCACGACTTCGTATTACAGGGAAATCATTAACAAGCAGACCATCTTCGTAAATAGGCCTTTTAACGCCTTCAGATGCAACAAATTCAAGAATACCAGGTAGGTAGCCTTTTCCTTCGTCATAAGCACGTGTATACAACCTATTCTCTATTTCATCCAGTAATCCTGTAAGAATTTCCGCATTTCCACTATTAGCAAGCTCCATAAGATAGATATAATCAGGTTGTTCATATAATTTTTCTTTTTCAGGTTGTTTGTTCTCCGGTATTAAATTACCCCTGTTTTCCAGTCCTCCCCTAAAGGATGGCCATATATAATCAATATATTCACTGCTTACCAGATCTTTGAAACCATATCTGTATAACAGCCAGTCTTTGCTTCCAATATATATAGATCCATCAATCGAACCCAGTAATCTTCCTGAAGGGATACCACCCTTAAGCTCTCCCATTGGAGATCCGGTTAAATCAAGCCATGATATACGGCCATCCATACCAAGGCTTACTATACTATTGGAGAATACCGTTGTATCAATCTGTACACTTCTTCCGGTTTTATTCCAGATAACATTTCCAGAAGAATCAAGCATGGTAATACTGTTACCTGGTGTAGTTAAAATTCTATCTGAAGTTAGAACAACAACTGAATTAACAGAACCTGCAAGTAAGGTATTCCATATACGTGTACCGGAAAAATCTATAGCTACAAGTGTGGAATTGTTTGTACCAGCGTAAATTCCATATAGTGACAGTGCAAGAGATTCTGCCTGCCCGGAAAGAAGAAAAACCCACTCCCTTCCACCATTTTTATTGTATGAGTAGATACGTTCATTACTGAGAGCGATATATATATCTTTTCCAACAACAGGACTTATGACAGGTATAGAAGGCAGTTTTACCTCCCAACGAATAAATCCTGTATGACTTACGGAGTACAGCCACCCCTCATCTGTAGCAATGTAGAGACTTCCATCAGGTGCTGAAGCAGGGTTTCCAAAAGGCCGCCCATTCAGCTTTATCTTCCATATCTGTTCCCCTTTTGGATTTACAGCAATAAAATAACCTCTCCTACTGCCTGCATAGAGAGTACCATCATAACCAATAGTAAGGGTATCTGTCAGTCTATCTTCAAGATTTACCCGCCATTTTAGAGTACTGTCTTTCCGCAGTGCATACATAAACCGGTCTTCAGAACAAAAATATACAGTTCCATCCGAACCTTCAACAGGAGAAGTTATTATCCTTCCCCCGGTAGTATACCTCGAAAGGATTTCAGGATTGTCTGCAGAGAAAATCCACATGGGAAGAAGTAAAGATGCGACACAAATACGTATTGTTTTTTTTAGGTCCATGTATGTAGAACAGGTTATCATATGTGTTTATATAATAACAGATGTTGTAATCGGGTCAGAGGAGGCAAAAGCCTCCGTCTGCCCACAGCACCGTGCGTACGGGTCCGTACACGGCTCCTCATGTCATTATAATCCACTTATTCAACTCAAACCAGTGTTTCAGTTTGGCATCAGATTTTATTT
>JAUVLL010000336.1 GCA_030600745.1 Spirochaetaceae bacterium
TTTAGGAAAATCTGTTTGCACTTTCAACTCCTCAACCTATCAATGAAGAACATTTTAGATAGTAATAGTTTAGTACTTTACAGATTATTATCAATAGTAAAAGCTGATATATTTGTAAAACATTCTCATCTTGCATCAAAAAAAGCTGTTGTACTTACTGCCGCTGAAATAATTGATTATGTGGATAAAAAAGGGGTTGAAAAGGCAGCAAAAGAGGTGGATGTTGTAACAACTGCCACATTCGGTCCTATGTGTTCATCAGGATGCTTTTTAAATTTTGGTCACAGTAAACCCAAAATAAGAATTACAGAGGCATGGATCGATGATGTACTTGCATACTCAGGAATAGCTGCTGTAGACCTCTTTCTGGGTGCAACTCAGCTTCGCCATAACGATCCTGCAAACCTGGACTATCCGGGAGAGTTTAAATTTGGTGGAGGACATGTAATAGAGAAGCTCATAAGAGGTGATGAACTTCAGCTTTTTGCACTTTCTTATGGAACAGATGAATACCCTCTTAAAGAAATCCGAACCCAATTTACAATTAATGATCTGAATCAGGCAGTGATGATAAATCCAAGAAACTGTTATCAGAACTACAACGTTGCCATCAATACATCAAACAAAACTATCTATACATACATGGGAAAGCTTAAGCCCGATATGGGCAACCTTACATACTCATCAGCCGGTCAGCTTTCCCCCCTTTTAAACGATCCCCTGTATCAGACTATTGGTATTGGAAGTTCAGTCTGGCTGGCGGGAGCAAGGGGGCATGTTTATTCCGAGGGGACACAGCATGCATCAGCAGTTGAGAGAACTTCAAACGATGTTCCGGCAGAAGGCGCAGGAACACTGGCTCTAACCGGAGATATGAAAAAAATGGATGCAGAATTTGTAAGAGGTGTAAGTTTTAAGGGTTACGGTGTTTCCCTGGCGCTGGGAGCAGGAGTCCCAATTCCTATACTTAATGAAGATATCCTTATAAAAACTACTGTCAGAGACAGGGATATTCGTGCTCAGATAATTGATTATTCACTGGAATATCCTATGAAAACAGGCAAGATTTTAGCAACTGTAAATTATGAACAGTTAAAATCCGGATCCGTTAATATACTTGGCAAAGATGTTGAAGCCGCCTCCCTCTCATCCTACGAAAAAGCAATCAGGATTGCAGAGATCCTGAAAGCAGAAATTCATGATGGAAGTTTTACTCTTAATAAACCATACGCATCACTTCCCCCTAATCAGAGTATGAAATCCATGAAGGCAGGGTATTAACAGATGGAAACAAGAAAGCTGCTTTTAACCTTTGATAAAAAGGTTGTGGAAAAACCAATAGTCTACCATCTTGTAAAAGATTTTGACTTAATAATTAACCTCTACAGAGCAAGCATAACAGCAGAAGAGGAAGGATTCATGGTCCTTGATATTACAGGACCACATAAAAAAATTGAAGAGGGTATAGATTTTATTGTTTCTGAAGGGGTAAAAATTGACGATGTCCAGAAGGCCTTCAGATGGGATGAGTCTGTCTGCACTTCCTGCGGTAACTGTCTGACTCACTGCCCTGTAGATGCTCTTCATATTAAGGACAGAAACACAATGAAGGTGGAATTTGATCAGGATTTGTGTATAGACTGTATGGGGTGTATTCCCAATTGTCCTTTTGGTGCCTGCGGATCAATTTTTCAGGATAAATAAATGGGGTATAGATAGCTTTGCGAACTTTTCACAGGTTTTCATACCGGAATGCTAATTACCGAATTTTTTCCTCAAATCTTAAATCAGTTACAGATGCTATAATACGACAAAGGGATATTCTGGAAAAGTATATCCTTGATAATCCGGAATTTCTCAATTCTCTTCTACCTGTTCCAAAGCGGCCTGAATATGCTCCTGAAATTGCAAAGATGATGCAAAAGGCAGGGGAACTAACAAAAGTAGGTCCTATGGCAGCGGTCGCTGGAACTATCGCTCAGATGGGAGCAGAAGAGGGAGTAAAAAACACAAATAGAGATAAGATAAAAACAGTAGAAGCAATTGTCGAAAACGGCGGTGACATCTTTATGATACTTGATTCTGAATTGATTCTTGGAATCCACAGTGATGTCGATGCTTTGAGAGGAAAGCTGGCTTTCCGGATACGACCGGAGGATACACCCCTGGCTGTCTGCTCCTCGTCCAGTACTATGGGACATTCCCTTAGCCTGGGAGACTGCAACCTGGCAACTGTTTTTTCAAAGTCGGGAGCTCTGGCAGATGCAGCTGCAACCCGGGCCTGTAATTTAATTAAAACTGTATCTGATATTCAGATGACTGTGGATGGAATTTCTGCAATTCCAGGCATTTCAGGACTGATGATTATAAAAGGAGACAGTGTAGGAATGGCAGGAGATCTGCCGGAAATTATTTCAAATGGTGATCCGGAAATAATGAATAAAATAACACGGTATGGGCACGGCGCGCCGTAGGGGCAACCGGCCGGGCCCCTACGGGGTATTTATCGCCTGCGTCCAAAAATTCTTAACATAAACAGAAAGATATTTATAAAATCAAGATATAGCTTCAAAGCACCCATAATTGAGAACTTAATATACTGTTCTTCAGATATAGAACTTCCAGCCTGGGCACTCCACCTAAGGATGGTTTGGGTATCATAGGCAGTTAGTCCCATAAAAACCAACACACCAATATAGGAAATCATATAGTAAATCGCCGGGCTTTTTAGAAAAATATTTATAACTGAAACGACAATAATTCCAATAACACCCATCAACAGATAGTGGCCCATACCGGACAGATCACGTTTCGTTGTCATAGCATAGAGACTCATAGCACCAAATGTTGCGGCAGTAGTAAAAAAGGCCAGAGAAATTGTGGCTCCAGTATAGGCAAGAAAGATAACTGATAGAGTAACCCCGTTAAGAAAAGCATACAATGCAAAAGAGAGTGTAGCAGCTGTCGCACTCATCTTCATAATTCTTGCAGAAAGATACATAACCAGTGCAAGTTCTGCTATTATTGCACCAAAAAACAGTACCTGATTTGAGATAAGAGCACTCATTATTGACTGATTCGAAGAAATTCCGAAAGCAACCACACCAGTAAGTGCCAGACCTGCTGTCATCCACAGGTATACATTTTTTATTATACTTCTGTCCCGGGCACCTGCCCTGGAATATGTTTGTTCATTACCGTATATCATAATCGAACTCCTGTTAACAGATTAATGGCTATAATATACGCACAGATATTGTAATTATCAAGTAGGGGCAGTTCGTGGCTGCCCTTAC
>JAUVLL010000222.1 GCA_030600745.1 Spirochaetaceae bacterium
CGGAGTTGTTCCAAGGGGGATATTCCACCCATGATTCCACAGAAGGGCTGTTTTTTCCTGTGCTCCGGCAACTGATATCCGAAAACTACTAATATCCTGGTTGAAAATACGAGGTGATGCTATTCCTGCAATAATTTCCTCAATATCTGTATCTGTAACTGGTTTACTCTCAATTTTGCAGATATCCCCGGGAGTTGCATCAATTGGAAGCAGTTGTACTGCACCTACACAGTCACGTCCTATCTCATTCAACAGATCAAAGGGGTTAATTGATGCTGTACTAAACCTTGACTGAACCCTCCTTCTAATCTCTGGGCTGTCAGGTAAAAGATTATCAAAATAAGCCTCTACAATCTGACCTTTATAGGTTAATGAGTTAACGAGAGGCAATGATAAAGACAAAGGTCTGGAAGCAGGGGAAGTAAACCATGATGCATCATAACTGAATTCATGAATACCTGTAGAGCTGATATTCCATTTACCTACAAGCTCTCCATTCATCCATATATTTAATTGTCTATCTTTAGATTTTCTACCCATTTATTACCATTCCAGATTTTTTATATTCTCTGAGACAAAATCCTTTGGACGCAGAATTATTTCGAGATCAAGTGCCGAAAGAAGCTTAAAAAGGGACAGAATAGTACTTCCCTCCGGTGTTATCTCAAGAGCAGAAATTGTTTTGGGCAATAGACCAACTGTTTTGCCTGCTTTTATCTGGGTAAGCTTTAAGATACTACGCCTGGCTTTAAGAATTTGTCCAAGCTGTGCTGGTGTTTGAACACAATTTTCCATATTATTATCCCCTATAAGGTATATACAATAATTATACCCTATAGGGGATAGTTTGTAAATATACCCTCAAGGGTATTTCCATAATACAGATAAATCAATTCAGCTTAATCCCAATTCTGCCTGTATAGTCTATTCGATTTAGAAAAACAGTTCGATTTTCGAAGTATTCATCTACAGCCTTGCGGGCTCCGTCAAAATGGCCGTAATCATCTATTATCAGCACACCTTTTTCAACCAGTAAAGGATACAAAGTTTCAAGCTCTTCTACTGTAGAAGCATACCAATCGGTATCCAGCCGCAGGAGCGATATATTATCAGGTTTTATATCTTTGAGGGTGACAGCTACATCTCCCGGGACAAAAACAAGCATCTCCTCCGGATAACCGGACCCTAGAACATTTGCTTTTACTTCTTCAAGACCCACAGCCCAGAAACCGAAGTTATCTTTGACACCGGATCTATCCTCTTCCCATTTTTCGAGAACACTCCGGCCATTCCAGGAAATAACATCCTCTTTTGTGGGCTTCGGCATTCCTTCATAGGTATCATAGAGATATATTTTCCGGCTTGTGTCACCAAAAAGATTCAGAGCCCTGGCAATAAGCATGCAGGATCCGCCCTTCCAGACTCCGCATTCCACCAGATCACCTGGAATATTATTTTTTACAATATATTCCACTGCCTTAAAAAGAGAGTACCCTCTTTCAACTGATGTCATTGTATATGAATGGACTTCTTTCCAGATGGTACGGAATTCATTTTCCATATCACTTAGATATTGTTCAGGTGGAATAACTCCGTAACCTTCTTTTCGCAAATTCTTAATTGATTCATCCATCAAATTTCAGCATCTCCATAAATATTTTTTCGGTAACAACAGTGGTACCAAGACTTTCCGCTTTAGCAAGTTTACTACCGGCAGACTCTCCTGCAAGCAGATGAGTGGTCTTTCCAGTTACACTGGCAGTGGTCCTTCCGCCTCTTTTTTTAATCTCATCCCCTGCAAGAGAGCGGGGTTTAAAGTTTTCAAAACTCCCGGTTATACACCATGTCTGTCCATCAAATACCTGCACAAAAGAATCTTCTTCCCCTGCTTCTTCCCTAAAATTCAAACCTGAATTTTTCAGATCATCTATCAGTTTCATAACAGAAGGTGAAGAAAATTCATCCACAATTGTCTCTGCAATTCGTTCACCAATACCCTTAATTGCTTTAAGTTTTTCAACATCCCTGTCTGCGGCAATTTGGATAAGATCATCTACATCCCTGTACCCGGTATCAATAAGCAATTCTGCTACTTTTTTACCTACTTCAGGGATCCCCAGAGATGCTAAAACCCTGTGGTAGGGCTGACCAATACTCTTTACCACACCCCCGGACAGAAGAGCAATTTTTTTTAAACCAAACCCGGTAGCCCCTTCCAGTTTGTTATAATCAAAGTTGTAAATATCTGCAATTCCCTTTATATGACCCTGATTTATAAGGAACTCCGCAGTCTCCGGGCCAAAACTATCAATATCCATCTGATCTCTGCCGAGGAAAAAGAAGATTCTTCCCTTTATCTGAGCCGGACAATCAGTATTAACACAAAAATGATGAGCCCCTTTAATAACCAGGGGCACACCGCAGGAGGGACATTCTGATGGTATCTGCCAAATAGAATTACCTTCTTCATTTTTATCTATAACCCTCTCTACAGCAGGAATAACATCTCCTCTTTTGGAAACAGTAACTGTATCTCCTATTGCCAGTTCAAGCAGATTTATATAATCCTGATTATGAAGGGTTACATTCGAAATTGTTGAACCGCCGATAAGTACGGCTTCCACTCTGGCCATAGGTGTTATGCGGCCGGTTCGGCCTACCTGAATATCAATTCCCCGGATAATGGTTATCCCTTCAGGGGATTCAAATTTATAGGCAATGGCCCATCTGGGATGATGACCGGTAAATCCGAGAGCCTCCCTGACAGCCGTTTCATTAACTTTGATTACAAGACCATCAATCTCATAAGAAAGATCTTTTCTGGCACTGATCTGATTCTCTACATAAACCGATAGAGAATCGAATTTTCCTTTAAACCATTCAGCAGGAATGTCAGATAAATAATCAGAAGATTCTGAAAACACGCCTATTTTGTCACTTACTTTAAACCCAAGCTTTTTCAGGTACCTGAGTATCTCAACATGATCCAGCTCTCCAGTATCAGAAAAACCCTCATAAATAAATATATCAAGAGGAATTGAGGCCACATCAATACTCCTCTTCCTCCTTAGAGTTCCTGAAGTCAGGTTCCGGGGATTGGCAAATGGAACTTCCAGTTTGGAATTCAACTTTTTAAATTCTGCCGGGGGAAGAAAAATTTCACCACGAACCACAATATCAACAGCTTCTGTCAGCCTAAGAGGCACAGATTTTATAGTTCGAACATTCGCAGTAATATCATTACCTACACTGCCGTTACCCCTGGTTGCTGCCAAATTCAATACACCATTTTGGTAATAAAGAACTATTGAAACCCCGTCAATCTTCTCTTCAACCACAAAAGAGAGGGGACAACCGGCTCTAAGAACTGTTTTATCCATCCATTCTTTGATATTTTCAACTGTATACCCCTTATCCAGACTCAATACAGGAATAGTATGAGCTACTTCAGGAATATCATTTGATAGATCTGATCCCACTCTTACAGATGGTGAATCGGGAAGTACCAGTTCGGGGTTTTCCTTTTCAAGAGCTAAAAGTCTGTCAAACAATCGATCATATTCCAGATCACTGACAAGAGGTTTATTTTTTATATAATATTCGTTCTGATATAAAGAAAGGAGATCAGAAAGCTTTCTGATCTCCTCTGCCAATTCGCGTTTATTCATTTTATCAAAGACCCTTCCTCAGAAAAGCATCCGGGTACCCGCTGGATCTAAAACTGTACAACACTGCACCACTCTCGTCAGAACCAAGAGGACCAACCATAACTTTATAGTTAAGCAAATCATCACTATCTGATATATAAACTGTTACCGGATAAATTCCACCAATACGGCCAGCCAGATCCAGAGCAGCGTACTGTTCACGATATGCCCCAAGCTGCAGGTAATAGGAATCCTGTGCAAGGGCCCTTGTCATGTTGTATGTTGCAGCAGCTGGTATCTCATCTTCTGCGACTTCAGCTGCCCCGATCTCTTCAATATCTTTGACTGCTTCGACTACAGCTTCATCACCGGCAACAGGAGGTCTAAGGTCTGATGGTTCAAGAACAACCTCGACATCCATCACCAATTCATCCTCTTCCGGAAGTTCAGATTTCTCATCAATCGATACCACTGAAGGAAGTATCAGACTAAGTTCTGTTTCCTCAATTTCGACTACATCAGCTGTCATGGTAACTGCAACAGGCTCTTCATCTGATAGAACTTCTTCAATTTCAACTACCGGCAGTTCAGGTAATTCTGAAACAGCTATCCCGTTTTCAGTTTCTTCCAGAATTTCAGCACTCATTGAAGTAACTACAGGTGTATCTTCTTCCGGTACAGGCAGTTCAGGAATACTACCACTTATATCAGCAAGCTCTACTACTGCCAAAGGAACGGAAGTACTCATTCCGGTAACCAGAGGGATTTCGTCTTCCACCCCTTCCACAAACTCAGGGTCAGAAGTAACTTTAACCGGATCCGGTATTGGAAGAAGTTTATCAGGTTCAGCACTGTAAACATCTTCATCAGGCATATTTTCCACAAAAGGTATCTCATGTTCAACTTCATTAACAGAAATATCTTCAGTGACCGGAGTAATTACAGGTAATTCCGGTTCAACTTCTGTATCAGGTATAATCAGGCTCTCATCAACACCACCAAGTTCACTGTCTATATATTCCTGTATTAATGCCAGCTCAGAATCTCTGTTGGAAAGAGCAGAAGGGTTAACATCAGGATCAGGATTGTAAGAAAAATCTTCTTCTGTTCCAGGCCCGGTTGCAAGTTGTTCCGAGACACTGCCATGAAAAATTTCCCCATACCCAAGTCCTACAGATTCCGCAGCCTCCGAAGAAAGTACAAGAAACAGATTATTGTTCTCAAGTCTCTCAAGAACTATTACATCTACAGATTTACCTGTATCAGGGTTAGTAACTGTTACTCTGGTATTCTGAGGAAAAGCATTTGAAGCTGCATACATACCGGTTTGAGGGAGATAACCATATCTTGCAGTGGAAACACTTCCATCCCATACAGAACCAGCCGAAATAGTGGTACTTACAATCAGCATTAATAGCGTAATAATCGTTTTATATAATAATTTCATTGCCCTCAGACCCATAACTTAAGTCCTCCAGTTCTATTGTCGGGAAGATTAACTCTACATCTGAGAAGAAATTACAAAAAACTAAGTGCATAACCGGCCATACTCCTTCCCATAGCTGTAACACCATTCTCAAAATCCCCTTCATCAATCCACTTTTTATCAATACTTACAGAACCTTCCTTAATAAGATCTCCGGTTGCTACCTCTATAAACTGAAATCCGGCATCGGCAGGTAAAGTAATTCCCTGTACTTCACTGTAAACCAACTTTACTTCCAGAAGGAATGCTGCCCCGCCAGACTTGGCCATTTGCAGTGAGGCAGACTCTTTATAATGATCGAGACCAATCTCCGGTATATATCCTGAAACCCCAGCATTAAAAATGATATGCCCGGCATCAAAAAACTCATTCATAACACCACTCTCAATTAAATCATCAAACTGCTCTAAATCATCTGCAGATGCTTCTGTTATTGTATAAAGTAATATTGTTTCTGAAAAAAGTAAAAAAGGAAGACACATAAGCAACACTATTATTGTAAATTTCTTAGTCATTATTTTTCTCCGACAGATTTTGTTTTATTATCGGAAGAAATGATTGGGAGATTATAAAAACCTAGTTGTTCTTTTTATACCTGGGTAAGCTTTTTGCGCTGTATCACTTTTTCTACTTAAAAAATACTTCTTATCTAATATAAGGCCAATACCTGGCGAAAAAGCTTAGGATGCATATGCGAGCAGTAAACTTGTTTACGACCAGCACAAAAACAAGCTGAATTTAT
>JAUVLL010000238.1 GCA_030600745.1 Spirochaetaceae bacterium
ATTTATTCCTAAATTTTAGTCTTTAGTTTGTTTAAGAACGTTTGAACAAAAGACCTGATTGTATATGCTCCGCCCATGGATAGCGCCACTCTTTCCCTTAGATTTTCTTTTTTCTGCCAATAAATGAAGTTGATCCCATCACCCATAAACCAGGTATGCCATCCTTGCCGGATAGTTTTACCTGATTCTTCAGTTTCTGATTTTTGCAGGAAATTAAAAGAGATATCCGTTTCCTTTATCCTGGTAAGGAATGCTTCTTCTTTTTTGCTAAGTGGAATTTCTACAGAAGGATAGATCAGCCCATCCTGATCTGTAATAAAAATCTGCTTTATAAGATTATGGTTTCTCTGAAGAATTCTAATTTTATCAATATCAGTGTCTGTATTGTTTATCACCTGGTCAAGTTCATCCTCAAGTTCTATAAATACTCTTTCTATACTATTCCTTACTATTTCAAGCCTTTGGTTACCAAGATACTGAATCTGTTGTTCCCGGCGTTCTTTTTCCGAATGTATGCCGGCAAACCCCATCCAGCTTAAAAGCCCGATGGGGATAATTGCCATAACAATTAAAACGAATGTCAGTTTTCTATTCATAATGTATCATTCGCTGTAATCCTGCTGATTTTGTATTTCGTATGTAGATGCTTTCATTCTTTTTCTGCTGGCATTCCATTCTGCATCATCGTCTATTACTTCTGTATCCATAAGGTTGATATTGCCTAGAATAAGCAATTCCTCTGATTCCAGAGCTGAAGCTGCTCCAAAAAGATATTCAGTATTTTCCTGAAGAAGTGCCTGTGCTTCCTCAACTTTTCCCTCATCTCTAAGCATTATGGCTTCTTCACTAACTTCGGCAGATATCTGTTTGACAGCATCAATAACTGTTTCTTTATCAACAGATTTCTCTACAGTTTCCTCTGACCTTGTAAACTCAACACCTGTCCGTCCGGATAACTGATCAGATCTTTTGGATTTCATATCCGCATAGTTTATTGTAACATCTGCAATATTCATTTTTGATCCGGCCTGATTGGGAGGTACTGTAAGCTCAACTAGCAGATACTTTTCCTGATTGCTGTAGAGCTGATTTATAGTTGTGTAAACCCTGTTACCTATAATTTCTGCTTCTCTTCCTATTATTCGTAAAGGAAGAACACCTTCCGGACAGTTTATTTCAATTTCTACATCCTGTGCTACTACTGAAAGGATGTCCTGAAATTCATAACGAAATATCCTTGTCAGGTCGTTGTAGTTCTCTACAAAGGCATGGTTCCCATCACTTTTCTGTGCAAGCTCTACCATAAGATCTTCATTATAGCCTAAGCCCAGGCCTATGGTTGTAACTGAAACACCACTTCTTTTTAATGATTCTCCAAGGCTGCCTAATGCTCCTGGGGAATCCGGTCCAACATTTGCAAGACCATCTGAGAGTAGGATTACTCTGTTAACTGAATTCCGCTCAAGAAACTTTGATACTTCATCCGCACCCTTGCTTACTCCTGCAAAAAGGGCTGTGGATCCATCTGCAAAAACAGTCTCAATTCTACGCTGAATATAGTTCCGGTCCGAAACTCTTGTGGCAGGTACAAGTACTGAAACTGTATCAGAGTATGTAACTATAGAGACAATGTCTCTATCATCCAGCATGCTGATTGCAATTGATGCAGCCTCTTTAGCTCTTGCCATTTTTTCGCCGTCCATAGAGCCTGAACGGTCAAGTACTATTGATACATTTGCAGGTGTTCTTCTTTCCTCCCCAAGGTCCGAACCTGTCAGACCGACCTTTAAAAATATACTTTGCTGCTGGTCTGCAATAAGAAATGGATTAGATACTGACACTTCCAGATCTACTGTTGCAGCTGATAAGACTGTTATGAAAATGCTGAAAAAGATAACTGATAAAATACTTGAAATTGCTGTTGGTTTCATAAAACTCTCCTTAAGTTGTTGAGATCGTTCCTCATCGCTTCGCTCTTCCGGTACGACTCATTATTGTTTCTTAATCAACAGCGTATATCCTTCTAAATTTTATTAGTGAGATCAGTGTAAAACATTTGTAAAAAATTTGTAAGATTATTAGAACTCAGTACTATAGAGATATTAGAGATTTAAAATAGCAACAATAGTTCCCTTCTTTATGCCAGTAATATATTTAAGCAAGTCCCCTTTAGGGGATTTAGGGGCAAACGCATTGGAATCCAGCCCCCCGACCCCCTGAAGGGGGAGGAATAATATAATAGCCTTTACCGGGCAGTCTTTTTATTTAGAGCTTATTTCCGAATAAAAGAATCTCCCATAAGTTTTTCCAGAACTATAAAGGAGTCGGGACCAACCAGCACCGGCCGCGGGTCTGCGTCGGCCTGAAATAATGGGTGCATAATTGACCTTGTGTCTTCACTGTGCCCCAGGCCCAGCATATGGCCAATCTCGTGAGCAAGCACCTCTTCTACGAAACAGGCATCCGGTTTAAGGGTTTCGTAGGTGGTAAAGTTTCCAATACGCATGTTGCAGATTATGTCTGCCTCTACAATTCTGTCCTGTTTATCGTACCAGAAAGCTGTATATGCAATATGACCGAAGGGAATATCTTCCGGCCAGGTTAGAAGAAAGGAAACTGTATTTTTGCCGTCCCTGCGTATACCTGCTTTGGTACGCCCTGCATACCGGAATGTTACAAGGCCCGAGGCTTCCCAGGCATCAAAGGCACGCCCCACAGCCCGCTCTGTGCCGGGGGATGCCTCTATATTGAGATAGTAGGATACAGTGTCTGAATTTAGGAGGGCTTCTTTACCGGAACCACAGCCTATTAAGAGAGCAGTAACTAATAGAAGAAGAACCCTCAAGGTATAAATTTTACTTAAACCAAACAACCGGTTGTACAGTGACAGAGATTCCCGATAAGTTGGTGACTGCACCAGCGTGACCAGTATCAGAATCATGCCATGCATATACATCAGATCCTGCGGGAAAGGTCGCATATCCAAAAAAGGATGTGAATCCACCTGTATCTTCCACACTGAACTGTGAAATTATCGATGGGGAACCAGTGTTTGTAGCACTAACCGTTATATATAAAGCTTTATTAGGATCCACAGTACCACCGCTTAAAACAATCTTAAAAAGGGCACTGGTAGCGCCTTCCGGTGATGACCATCCGTCAGTTTTTCCAGCCCAACCAACTACGGTTATAGATTGCGTGGCTTCGGTGGTAGCATTCTGGACAACCTCTTCAACCAGCCCGTTAACTTCTATGGCCGTGGAGTAAGCTGAAAAAAGACTGTCAATCTCCGTTTTGGTATAATATAGGGACTCATCAAAATCGGCACCTGCACCGCCATTCGGGTCATCATCCAGATTCATTTCACAGGCAAGTACATTAGTTAACAGCAAACCAATCAGAATTCCGCCAAACACGAATCCAGCCATCTGCAAAATACGTTTTTTACTCATCGTATTTCTCCTTTAATATTTGATAGTATTAAAAAGGATACCCCTCCCTGTCGGCAATTACAGCTCAATTTAGTGAGTGAAAATAGTCACTAATATTTTGGAATAATATTACTTTAGTCATTTAGAGTGACAGTAAGATGAGTATAGAACCCCTCTCCCGGAGTTGAAGCAAAGTGGACGGAAGCTCCGAGCAATTCCGATCGTTTTCTAACTCCCTCCAGGCCGGTCCCTTCTGTTATTACATCACAGCCCTTTCCGTTGTCCATGATAAGAAGCTTCAGACCTTTAGCAAATATCAGGGAAACAAGGACATAATCCGCCATTCCGTGGCGAAGAGAGTTTGTCAGGCTTTCCCTGATAAGGGCGTAGATATTCCGGACAGTTTCAATACTTAAAGAGGGTTCGCTGCCTTTAACCACCAGTTCTGCTCTGAATTTTTCCGTATTGCATGAACGTATCAGGGGCTGGAGCTGCCTGCTTAGCAGCATATATTCCGGCACTTCCTTTTCCAGTCTGCTGTCCAACGCGCTTTCAAGATCGGTTTTTCCCTGATTAAATTGGTTGTATATTTTTTTATACCGGTCCTTTCGTTTGGCTGAATCATCGATCAGCTTCATAGCTTCCAGCTGGGCAATAAAAACAGTCAGTGAATGACCCAGAATATCATGCAATTCCTGGGCAGCCTGATTTTTCTGCTGAATAAACAGAATTTCCTTTTCCTGATTTATCTTTTCTTCAATCGATTTGGTAAGGGAGGAAATCATGTCTGTCCTTTTCTTTATCTCTTCCTTCCGTTCTGTTTCTGCCGAAACATCGATAATGCTTTCTACATCGAGAAAGCTGCCATGAAACCTGCCCGGTATCCTGTGGACCGATCTTTTTAGTGATCTTTTCTGCGCCGGGTCTGTCTTACAATCGGCAAACCTGTTCCGATATACTGCCCTGTCCCTGCTGTCGCGGATACAGATCCCCTCTTTAAGGGCATGAAGCAGCTGCCTGTGGGCTACCGCAGAGATATTTAAAAAGTCATACCGGAATACGGCTATACCGAAGAAAAGAAAGGTAATATTGAAACAGAGAGGGACAATATCAAACCTTAATCCCGAGAACCGTGTTCCAAGGCTGGGATAATAAAAACTTCCGGCTAACGGAGCTATTGAAGCCAGCATAAACAGGATGCTCTGAAATATTTGTTTCTTCCTGTGACGCAGCACTGCAAGAATAAGAAAGATAAAACCAAGCCCCAGGAAAAGATATATCTCTATCTTAAGTGCATAAAAAACCGGCCCAAAGGAATCACTATAGAAAGTAAATAGAGGATAGAACTGATGGTGAAACGGATTGGTAAGTACAAGAAAATAGAGGATAGATGCCGGAAGATAGCATAGCATTAGAAACCGGCGCCTGATACTGTGCTTTAAGAAATAGGTAAGACAAAAGACAAAGAAAGCAGGCCCAAGAATACTCATACCCAGGTACTGGACCATGATAAATGACCATCGCAGCCCGATAACAGGAGAAACAGTCTTAAGCAGTTTACCGAGAATCCATAAGAAAGGTCCCATGGAGAGAATCATATAACTTATCATAAGGGGAGTTTTTTCTGCACGCAGATAGATGTAGTAGTTAAGCCCGATCAGAAGAAGCAGGGAAAGAATATGGCTGCTTACCATATTTGAGATAGCCTTCATCAACCATTCGGCAATCATTTATAGACACTCCGTACTACCCGAAAACCAACATAAGGAACACGGCAGGCAGGCTGCAATGCCTTTCTGTACCAGATTCTGCACCCCCGGTTATCGAAAAAAGAGCTGCCCCCCCGGACAACTTTCACGGACCCTGTATCCGCCCCGACGGGATTTGTATCTCCATCCTGAATGCCTGTGTAACCCCTCACATACCAGCCGGAAGTCCACTCATAGACGTTGCCGCTCATATCATATAGTCCAAGTTCGTTCGGAAGTTTCGCTCCAACCGTGTTTGTGTATTTCCCGCCATTATCGAAATACCAGGCAACTTCATCAACGTTATTGCTGCC
>JAUVLL010000218.1 GCA_030600745.1 Spirochaetaceae bacterium
AAATAATTTTTTTGTTCAGATTTTTTTGTCGCCAGATAGTTTTCTATATATTCGTAAGTTGTGGGGTTCAGGTGTTTCAGGGAGAGATCTTCAAGGTCGGCCTTTAACGATGAGATACCTAAACGGTCGGCAAGTGGTGCATATATTTCCAGACATTCGTTTGCAATTAATTTTCTCTTTTTTTCCGGAAGGAATTCAAGTGTGCTCATATTGTGAAGTTTGTCTGCAAGTTTTATTATTATTACACGAATGTCCTTTGCCATGGCCAGAAGCATTTTTCTTATAGTCTCAGCTTCCTGTATAGATTTACTTTTTGCCTTCAGAATAGATATCTTTGTAACCCCTTCAACCATGTTGGCTACTTCTTTTCCGTAACGCCTTTTTATTTCATTAAAAACTACATTGGTATCTTCCAATACATCATGTAAAAGGGCGGATATTATTGTGTCCGAGTCCATCTTCATGTCGACCAGGATTTCTGCAACGCGTAAGGGGTGGATAAAATAGGGTTCTCCGCTTGCTCTTTTTTGATCTTTATGAAGTTCTTTTGCCCATTCTGCGGCATCCATTATTCTGGTTTGTTCTTTGCTGCTGAATCCGGATAGTTTAGATTTGAATATTTCCAGCTGATTTCTCATTTTTACACTCTTTGTCCCGCCGTGACTCTGTTCCTTCCTGATAAGTCCTTAATTATTCTTGTATTATAATAGTCGGACGAATCCATAAGATTTCGGATCACTTTTGTTTGATCAATACTGGATTCTATTAGAAGATATCCGTCTTTTTCCAGAAAACCGGGGGCTTTATTAATTATTTCTCTAATATAATCAAGACCATCTTTGCCTCCTCTGAAAGCCATATCCGGTTCCGGCCATCCGATTTCCCCCATGCTATCTGTTTCCTTATCCGTCAGATAGGGGGGATTTGTAATTATCATATCAAAGGATCCTTCTATACTGTCAAATAAATTGGATTTAATAACTTTTAGTTCTTTTCCCAAAATTGATGCACTGTTCTTTTTACATACACCAAGAGCTGCACTGGATAAATCAGAGCATAGAACAGATATTCGTGGTACATTATGCTTTAAGCTAATGCCCAGAGCACCTGAGCCTGTACATAGATCAAGAATATTTTTTATCTCAGGGGATTCTTCCAATATTTTTACAGCAGTTTCTACGAGGGTTTCTGAATCCGGTCTTGGAACAAGAACGTTTTCATTTACATAGAAAGAAAGACCGTAAAATTCTTTCTTTTTTATAAGATAGGAAACAGGATAATTTTTATTTCTTTTATTAATAAGAGAAAAATAGGATTTATAATCTGTTTCACTCATTTTATCAGGATATGAAGCCAGTAGTTTCTCTTTCGATACACCCAAAATGTATGCCAGTAAAATCAGAGCATCCAGAAATGGTGTTTCTGATGGTGCAGGCGAGTTTTTAAGTAATGAAGTTCCTTCTTCAAGAACTTCTCTTATGGTTTTCATTTTTCCTTAAGAGCTTCCTGGTTGGCTGAAAGCTGAAGGCCGTTAATTATCTCTGCCAGATCTCCCTGCATAATATATTCCAGTTTGTAGAGGGTAAGATTTATTCTGTGATCTGTTACCCTGTTCTGGGGGTAGTTGTAGGTCCGAATCCTTTCAGATCTGTCACCGCTTCCAACCTGGCTTTTACGGTTTTTCGAACGTGTTCTTGCTTTTTTCTCTGCTTCAGCTTCATATAATCTTGCTCTAAGAACTCTAAAGGCTTTTGCTTTATTCTTGATCTGGGATTTTTCGTCCTGACAGGTTACTACAATACCTGTAGGCAGATGGGTAATACGGACAGCTGAATCTGTTGTATTTACGCTCTGCCCGCCGGGGCCGGATGATCTGAATACATCTATCTTCAACTCTTCATTTTTTATCTGGATATCAGTTTCTTCTGCTTCAGGAAGGACGGCGACAGTAACTGCGGATGTGTGAACTCTTCCTCCGGATTCAGTTGCCGGTACTCTTTGAACTCTATGAACACCACTTTCGTACCGAAGGGTTCCATATACTTCCTTTCCTGAGATTGAAAAGGCTATCTCCTTGAAACCGCCAATACCAATTTCATTTGTTGACATAACTTCGGTTTTCCATTTATGAGTTTCGGCAAAACGGGAGTACATTCTGTAAAGATCGGCTGCAAACAAGGCTGCTTCATCTCCGCCGGTACCGGCACGGATCTCCATTATTATATTTTTCCCATCCATGGGGTCTTTAGGTACCAGAAGCAGTTTCAACTTCTGTTCCATTTTCTCACTTTTTTCTTCCAGTCCATTTAGCTCTTCTTTGGCCATATCCCTCATTTCCGGATCAGTTTCCTCGTGTATAAGGGTTTTTGCGTCTTCAATTCCATCCAGAAGAGTTTTAAACAGCTCATAGAGATCTGCGGTCTCTTTTAAATGACTGTATTCCTGCATCACTTTTTTGTAACGATCCATATTTTTCATAATATCAGGATCAGCAATCTCTTTTTCAAGTTCTGCGCATTTTACGACTATAGAATCAAGTTTATTTATCATAAGAGGAATATATCAGAAAAAGCAATTTTTTAACAATGGGTTTCGGGTGAACCGTGAGAATTAACTTTTTTTCTATTCTTAGGAATCTATAATAACTTCCAGCTCTTTTATCCGATGTCTTTGCTTTATAAATCCGAATATGCTGCCGCAGAATCCTCCTGCTATATGGGCAAACTCTGCAATATCATTGCTTTGAAAAGACTGGAAAACTTCTTTAACAATATAAAGGGCAATAATCAGAATAAATGTAAGAGGTATTTCACCGTTTTTTGTATTTGTAAAAGGGGCCAGCAGGATCATCATAAATGCAACACCGCTTGCTCCAAGAAGAGCCCCCTGAAATAAGAGAGTGTTTAGTATACCTGTTACAAGTGCAGTAATCAGTATCATTACCAGCAGCGAAAAAGAGCCGTACTTTTCCTCCAGAATTGGACCAACCAGGAGAATTATTGCAAAGTTACCCAGAAGGTGTTCCCAGCTGATATGTCCGGCAATATGAGAGAAAAGCCTTAGATAACTTATAATGGAACCAGTATTAAAATACCCCCTGCCGGGAACAACAAACCATGAAGAGATCAGATTACCTCCGAATAAAGGGTTTAATAAAAGAACCAGGACAGCTATAAGGGTGTAGTTAAGCACTACAGGAGCATTGTATCGAATTTTCATGTTTACACCTTATTATCTGAAGGTTGAAAAGTCAACTAAGTTGGATCCAGTGCATATTTACGATTCGAATTAAAATATGATAAATTATGAAATGCGGGAAGGAGAGATCGATGAGTAATAAAAACGATAAAGATATATTAAGACGGAAAATTTTGGTTGCTTCAGGTAAAAAAAAGTGTGAACTGGTTTTTCGAAATGCTAAGATAGTTGATGTTTTGTCCCATGAAATAATAGAGGGAAGTATTGGTGTGGATAATGGAATGGTGGTTGGTATTGGACTTTATGAAGGTGATGTTGAAATAGATGTTAAGGGAAAATATTTGATGCCCGGTTTAATTGACAGCCATGTCCATATTGAATCTTCTCTTGCCCCTCCTGATGGTTTTGCCAGAGCTGTTATACCTCATGGAACAACGACTGTTATTGCTGATCCCCATGAAATTGCGAATGTTAAAGGATCTGAGGGTATTAAATTTATGATCCGTTCAGCAAAAAAAGTACCTATGAATATATATTTTATGATTCCCTCCTGTGTGCCTGCTACTTCTTTTGAACATTCAGGGGCTGTACTGGATGCAGCGGCTATAGATTCTCTTATGGATGATGAAAACGTGCTTGGCCTTGGTGAACTTATGGATTACCCCTCTGTTGTAGCAGCTGATGATAAAATAATGGATAAAATACTGACAGCATCCGGCAGGGATAAACTGATAGACGGTCATGGGCCAATGCTGGAGGGGAAGTCCTTAAATGCATATGCAGCTGCAGGTGTTCGGACAGATCATGAGAGTTCTACGGTAGACGAAATGAGGGAAAGATTAAGAGCGGGTATGTATATACTTATGAGAGAAGGAAGTGCTGCCCATGATCTTAAAGCACTTCTTGCCGGAGTTACAGAGGGTAATTCAAGAAGATGTCTGTTTTGTACAGATGACAGGCAGCCGGAAGATATCCTTGATAGCGGGCATATTGATAATCACCTGCGTATTGCTGTGGAGAAAGGGATTGATCCTATAACTGCTGTACAAATGGCTACTATAAATGCAGCCGAGTGTTACAGGCTGAATAATATTGGCGCCGTTGCTATAGGATATGAAGCTGACTTTGTAATATTTGATGATTTACAAAATTTTAAAATCAGAGAAGTTTATTATAAAGGTAATCTTGTTGCGAAAGAGGGAAAAGCTGTTTTCGAATCTGCATGCGAAGATATTTCTGCTGTTTCAGGTAAACTGAATGTCAAACCATTCGGAATCGAAAGATTTAAACTTGAACTGAAAAGTGATATAGCCAGGGTAATGAGATTAAAAGCTCACAGCCTTCTTACAGAAAAAGTACAGAGAAAGATTTTCAGGGATAAAGATGGAAATTATGAACAGTATCCGGATCTGGATATTATTAAGCTGGCTGTTATTGAACGCCATGATGCAACCGGCAATACTGGTCTTGGACTTGTTGAAAATTTTAAACTTCAAAATGGAGCCATTGCTACAACTATAGCTCACGATTCCCATAATATAATTGTAATTGGGGATAATGATGCTGATATGTACGAGTGCGTAAATGAACTGATTAAGATTGGCGGTGGTATTACTATGTGCAGTAAGGGCAGGATTCTTGGTACTCTTCCATTACCTATAGCAGGCCTTATGTCAGATAAACCTCTTCGGTCGATAAATGAGAAACTGAAAGAGATGAATGAGACTGCCTATAAGGTACTTGGGGTAAACAAAAACCTTGATCCTTTTATGACCCTTGCTTTTTTGGCTCTACCTGTTATCCCGGAGCTTAAACTGACAGATGTCGGGCTTTTTGATGTTGCAGAGTTTAAGTTTACAGATATTTCAGTCTAAGTAACAATTTCTATTCTCTCGGCCTTGTCTGTAGTTCTTCCTATTATCGATGCAGTATGTCCTGTTTCCTCAAGTTTCTTAAGAATCTTACTGCTAAACTCATCAGGTACTGCAATGAGCAGCCCTCCGGAAGTCTGGGGGTCGAAGAGGGTGTTTAGAATCTCTTTTGAAATACTCTCGGAATTATCTATATACTTAAGCCTGTATCTCCTATTTCTCCCGGTTCCAGCAGGGACAAATTTTTCTGTTATATATTTCATAGTATTCGGGAATAAATTGATTGAAGGGAAATCAATTTTAAGACCTGCTTTTGTCCCGGACATCATTTCGCAGGCATGTCCAAGCAGTCCAAAGCCGGTAACATCGGTGCAGGCCGATACTGGGTATCTCTGAATTATCTCTGCAGCCTTTTTATTTAACCTGGTCATGGATACTGTGGCAGCTTCAATTGCTGCGTCAGAAGCTTTTCCTGCTCTCATGGCAGTATTTATAGTTCCTGTCCCCAGGGGTTTTGTAAGGATCAGGGTTTCATTTGGCTTTAATGTATTGTTTCGAAGCACTTTGTCAGGATGGATTATACCTGTAACGGCATAACCAAATTTAAGTTCAGGATCATCCAGGCTGTGTCCTCCTACCAGAGCAGCTCCTGCTTCAATCAGTTTATTAAGCCCTCCATCCATAATTTTACGCAGATGTTCCATATCCAGAGTATCTTTTGGGAAACCTACTATACTCAGTGCTGTAATAGGTTTCCCGCCCATTGCATATACATCAGATAAAGCATTTGCCGCAGCAATCTGACCGAATGTATAAGGATCATTTACAATCGGAGGGA
>JAUVLL010000035.1 GCA_030600745.1 Spirochaetaceae bacterium
ATCTTGTTTATTACAGCAGTGTAGTCAACAGCGCCGGGTGTAATACCTTCAAAAAGTACAACTTCCGCTCTTGAATCTGCCTCCAGGAAGTCCTTTGCAAATTCCGCAAGGCCCTTACCATAATCACCCTTGTCATGGAGAACTGCAATCTTGCTTAGCCCCAGAGTGTCCAGAGCAAAATCAACTTCGATTCGTGCCTGCGCATCATCAGAAGCGATTGTTCTGAAAAAGTTAGGATAATTGCCGCTCTGTGTAAGTTCAGGGTTGGTAGCTGATGGAGAAATCGCCAGGATTCCAGCATCATTGTAGATACCCATAGCTGATTTTGTAGCTCCGGAACAGATATGCCCGATAACTGCAACTACTTCTTCTCCAACAAGTTTGGCAGCAGTGTTAGTTGCAACTTCCGGTTTACAAACATCATCTTCAATAACAAGTTCAACCTGTCGGCCTAAAAGGCCACCATCCGCATTGATTTTTTCAACAAGAATCTCAGCAGCTTTTACAGTTGGAAGACCATAGGAAGCAAGGTCACCTGAGTGAGGTCCTGCTACACCAATCTTAATTGTAGTTTCTTCTTTTTTCGCACAGCTAACAATAGTAAAAATTGATAGTGCAACGATTAAAGATACGAATAAAATCTTTTTCATTACTCTCTCCTTAAAATTATGTAAATATTATAATAAGGAAAGCACGATTATTAAAATAAATCAAGTAAAATTATTATATATCAAATAAATATATGCCAAATAGTATACAACCCGGTTAATTTCGACTGATCATTCGACTGAATCTGCATTAAGATTAAGAGGAAATAGATTGGACTTTTTTATATCTTATTAGTACTTTCTTTCTTACTGAACTATATAAGGAGTAGAAATTGATTTCAAATAAAGAAGTACTGGACGCTCTGAGCGTAATAATAGATCCTGATTTAAAAAAGGATATTGTGAGCCTGGGTTTTATAAAGAACATAAAGATAGAGGATGATGCAGTGAGTCTGGACATAGAACTGACTACCCCTGCATGCCCCATTAAGAGTGAATTCCAGAAGAGTGCAGAAGAGATTCTGGCAGGTCTTGATGGTATAAAAAAAGTTAAGGTTAATATGACATCCCGTAAGGTTAAGAAGTCTGAGAAGAATAAGAATGGTCTTTCGAATGTAAGAAATTTAATTGCAATTTCTTCAAGTAAGGGTGGAGTCGGGAAGTCTACTATAGCTGCAAATATTGCACGGGAATTATCTGCAAGGGGATTTAAGATAGGGCTTCTGGATGCAGATATTTTTGGTCCCTCTGTTCCAACTTTATTCAATCTCCATCATGTAGATATTCAGGCTGATAAAGATAAGAATATGATCCCTGTAGATCTGAATGGCCTTAAAATTATGTCTTTTGGTTTTTTCCTTGGGGATAGTCCAGCTATCCTTCGGGGGCCTATCGTTTCCGGATATATACAGCAGCTTTTAACTGGTGTTGCCTGGGGAGAACTGGACTATCTTATTATAGATATGCCTCCAGGAACTGGTGATATACAGCTTACCATGACACAGACTGTTCAATTGTCCGGTGCGGTTATTGTAACAACAAGAGAGGCTTTGTCATTGGTTGATGTTGCAAAGGGTATTGAAATGTTTGAGACAGTAAAAGTTCCTATGCTGGGTGTTGTTGAAAACATGTCCCACTTTATTTGTGATAACTGTAATAAAAAACATTATCTTTTCGGTAATGACAGGGAAAATATTATCACCGAGAAGTATGGTCTTGAAACACTTATTGAATTACCGATTAAAAAAGGTATAACGAATCATCTGGATAAGCCTTATTCTGATCCTGATATTAAAAAACTTGTAGATAAGGTTGTCATGGCAATAGGTAAAATGGCATTTTCAGCCAATACAACACCTCAGTATGAGTTCGATGATGAAAAGTTGAGTTTTATCTGGCCTGATGGTACACGCTCTGAAGTAAAAAACATTGAATTACGTGCTGACTGCGGCTGTGCTGTCTGTGTGGATGAGTATTCAGGGGAAAAATTACTTAAGGTAGAAGATCTTCCAAAGGATATTAAACCTATGGAAATTACACCTCTGGGTAATTATGCACTTAAAATTACCTGGAGTGACGGCCATGCTTCGGGAATTTATCCATATAAACAGATTAGAAAATTAGAAAATATTGTTTAAGAAAGGATTATATTGTAGAATTGTCCCAGTAGGGGCAGGTCGCGACCTGCCTCTACTGAGCATTCGCGACCTGCCTCTACTGAGCATTCGCGACCTGCCTCTACCGGGCATCCACGCGTTGCATTAAGGAATCAATATATGAAAATTACCCGATTATATTCCGATAAAAACGGAGAGTCTCATTTTGAGGATATTGATATACCTCTTAAAGACGGTGGGGATATCGGACATCTTTCTGAAATTCTCCCTGTAACAGGAATGATGCTTCGTAAGAATCCCGGTGACTATTTCTATGACTGGCATCCAGCTCCCCGAAAGCAGTATATTGTTATGCTTGAAGGTATGCTTGTTGTTGAGGTTAGTGATGGGGAGCAAAGGAGTTTCCCTCCGGGAGATATTCTCCTTGTTGAGGATATTAATGGGAAAGGGCATAAATCCTGGGTGCCTGATGGTAAACCAAGGAAATCACTTTTTATTAGTATTGGAGATTAGTTAAGATCATAGATTTATAAGTTTTAATTAAGAAAGATTTTATTACTTTCCTGAATGTCCAAAAATAATGTTGAACAAACTGGATCTGGTGATAGATTTTTGTGAGTATTCACTGCCATGAATGATAGCATTCGCAGCCAATAATCCACTCTCTACTGCCGGACCAATCCCCTCTCCCATATCTCTGGTGGCAAGTCCGACTGCATCCCCTATGATAAAAGCATTGTTCAGTTGTACTTTCTGGATTTTATGCCTGAGATAATAGCTATAACCCTGGGGGTGGAAGGTGTTTCCATTCACCAGGGAGAGCCTGTTCAAAGTGTCGATAAAATGTTCCCAGTGGGAATAAAGAGCTTTCCCTGGTCCCTGAATGCCATGAAAATTTCCGCCTATTCCAATATTTACATAACCTCCGGCTTTGGGTACATACCATGAATATCCCTTTAATCCCCTGTCAAAGAACCAGAGATAGCAATTTGTGTTCTGAACATCATAGGGGAACTCTGTTTCCATGCATATTATTTGCTGTTTAGGTACTCTGAAGTTGACTCCCTTGAAAAAGGTATGATAAACAGGGCAGTTGGTCCCGCCTGCACCTATAAGGTATTTACAGTGGTAAATATCATCAATAATATAGGTTCCATTTTCTTTACGGATATTCTGTACCCGATGCTGATCCACAGAAACTCCAGATCTCTCCAGAAGCCATGTATCGAATTCGATTCTCCTGATGGAATACTGCTTTGTTTTTATTGGAATTTTAACACCATAGAGGTGGAAATATAATCGATTAAATATGAGCAGCCTGTGAGGATACGATTCAGGATTGATTTCCAGATCCCTTAAAACTTTAGGTGTGATCCACCCTGCGCATAGTTTCGGTCTGGGAAACTCCTCTTTGTCAATAATGATGACATCGAGACCTGCCTGTTTGAGCTTCCGGGCACAGGTGGATCCGGCAGGTCCGCCACCGATAACAATACATTTTCTTTCGATCATATTTAGTACATACCTAACTGATTCTGCAGCGGGGTTGATCCCCGTGGGGTTTGCTCATTACAATCTGCCAGAGCTGATTTTCCCTTGAGCGAAATCCACCGGCAGAGCTCAGGAGGTAATATTTCCACATGCGAAAGAATCGATCTCCATAGTGGGGTTCCAGATCGGGCCAGGCCTGCTCGAAATTATCATACCAGGCCATGAGAGTTTTATCGTAATGGGGGCCGATATTATGCCAGTCTTCCATTATAAATAGTCCCTCCATGGATTTTCCCAGCTGGGCTATTGATGGAAGCATACCATTTGGAAAGATGTATTTGGCGGTCCAGGCATTGGTAGTAGTAGTGCTGAAATTTTCCCCGATAGTATGGATAAACGCAATACCATCATCCTTTAGGGTTCGGTTCACCACATCCATGTAGGTTTTATAGTTCTTGTTACCTATATGCTCCATGATGCCAATGGAGATTACTCTGTCATACATTCCGCTGATATCACGGTAATCCATTAATTTGAGCTCAACAGGAAGATCCCTGTATCGTTCATTTCCTAACATATATTGCTGTCTGGAAACCGTAACACCTGTGACTTTGACTTTATATTTTTCCGCTGCATAACCGGCAAATGATCCAAAACCGCATCCAAGATCCAATATTTGCATCCCGGGTTCGAGGTTGATCTTCTGACACACCAGTTCCAGTTTAGCTTCCTGTGCCTCATCCAGGTTGTTCGCATTTTCCCAATAGCCGCAGGTGTAGTTCATACGTTTATCCAGCATAGCCTGGAATAGATTGTTGCCAATATCGTAGTGCTGTTCACCCACCTGGTAGGCCCGGCTGGATTTCTGCAGGTTGAACAGTTTTGATTTTAGTACAGGCCAGAATATTTTCCAGCTTCCCTTAAGTCTGGACTCCGGGTTGACCCTTAGAATCCGGTCAAAGAACTGGTCCAGGGCCTCACAATCCCACCAGCCGTCCATGTAGGACTCACCTGAGCCCAGGGCTCCTTCTGTAAGAACCCGCTGGTAGTATCTGTTATTATGTACCTGAATATCGAAGGGTTTACTCCCATTGACTGTGATCCCGGCTTCGGACAGCATTGCCCGAATGAAGATCTCGGTTTTATCTGGTGCCATTTTGACTTCCCCCTGATCTTGTTTGCCTGGAAGTTGCCCCTACTTTCTGACCGACCCTGTTAATATTGAGTGTCACCACATCTTAACAGTCCTGGCTATCATGGTCTTTGTAATATATATAAAGTTAACTACTTTCCTTTCTATCGTCAAGGAATCAATCATAATTTACCCAAACTGGGCGGATTTAAATTGCTTTTCTGTATCTATTATTCAGGTAATTTTGCCTGACTTTTGAAACAACATTACTATAAGTGAAATTTCCTTATCAATTTATCCCGAATTCGGGGAGAGATTAGTAGATGAAGAAAGAAAAGAAGCCCTCCCAGGGGAACGATGACTGTAATAACAGGAATGGACCATATCAGATGGAGATTTACGCCATGATACAGGTCTCTGATAAGTTCCAGAGAGATACAGGCCAGTGCTGCTGCGAAGAGGCTATAGGCTGGGATATTTAGTCCCCGGCGTCGGGTATGATGAAGTATTAACCGTAGAACCAGACTCCAGACCATGGTATTTAAGCAGATAACCAGACCAAAATCCCAGAACCAGTTGATCTTTCCATTAAAGCTGTCCAATGCATAGAGGAAACCTCCTGCTGTTAATCCGAGGCCGAGAAAATTAAAAAGAAAAAATGGAATAAATCTAAAAAGAAAGAAGATGCCGGTAACTACCGCCAGATTACTGATTATAGCATATCGGGACCAGCTGAGTTCTCCTGAAAAATAATAATCCTGAATTCCGAAGATTAATGAGAGTACAATCAGAGAAAAGGTTGTTCCCATGTATACAAATACACGAGCTTCTTTCCAACGTTTTTTGTTTTCCGCCTGTTTTATACGGTAACGGTTAAGGAGGTAATTATCCCTTTTCCCGGGTTCTTCTCCGGATTCTCCAACATCGGGAATGGGAAAGGAGCATAATGGGCAGAACTTTCGATCAGCTTCCACCTGAACTCCGCATCTTGGGCAGTAGGGCATGGTTTCTCCAATAACAAATATATTCAGCACTCCTCAAATTCCGAATTAATAATAATCATGTTTTAATAAAATCTCAATAGTTGACATCAATCCGAACAGGTATCCCTTCCTTTCTTAACTGTGAGAAAAAGTTTCGTTCAACTTCCCTGTTATCTGTTAAAGATCCAAAGGTCATGAATAATTGACTGCCATAGGAAATGCAACCAACTTTAATCAGTGTTCCCTGGCTGGGTGGTACCAGAATATGAATTTCCTTTACATTTTCTGCTGTTCCCGGGGGAAGTTTAAAATTACCAAGGTTAGAGAATCCTCCGCTGAACTGCCTCTCTCCGAGATGGTAGAAAAAGAAGGGGAAAAACATCCTTTTTAATAACAGGGGAACCATACGAATACTCATGGCCCGTTCCAGGTTAATATTTCTTTTAAATTGCTGACTGATGTATCGACGGTCTACCTGGATGTTCATGAAATTTTTTACATGGGTCAATATTTCACTAAAACTGAAATGACCAATTTGGCTGTCAATTGTTGGTGTAAGAGTAATAAAAAAATTTCTCAGAGTCTTTGATGGATAGAGACGACGAAGATCTACAGGTACATTAAGAACAACGGGAGCCGGTTTCCAGTTATTGTCCTGTATCATTTTTGTAAGAACTGCCATATATTTTGCTGTCAGCCATTGGGTCAGGGACCCCCCATCGGTCTTTGCTCTGGAAAGAACTTCTTTTAACGGTACGATTCCTGTTGTGGAATAGTATATTCCTGAAGAAACCTTCTGAAATGGCAGGTGGAAAGCAGCCCTCCCTCTTTTTGGAGGAGGAACTGATGGGTCAAAGTATTTGTTATAAGCGTCCTCCCACTCCTCTTCGCAGGGTAGTTTTTGGATATTATATTCATCACCCTTAATGGATTCCATGTTAAAGTAGCTGTTTAAGAGAGCTTTAAGAAAAACCATGCCTCCATAACCATCTGAAAGTGCATGAGACATTTCTAAAGATAAACAATTATCTTTATAAAAAATATGAATTGGAGGAACGGCCCAGCGTTTATCATATTGCGTACAGGGATAGTGTTTATCTTTTTGTACAGGTGTAAGTTTTGTTGTTTTTTCAAAATAGTACCAGAAGAAACCTGGTTTAAGAACAACCTGAAAATATGGAAACCGTGGAAGAATTTTTTTAAGAGCTTCCTGAACCCTGGAGGGTTCAATTTGTTCAGTAAGGACTACAGTAAGTCTGAACAGAGTGGTTTGTCGATTTGATCTTATAAGAGGGTAGGCTTTTCCTATATTATCCAGGCGATACCAGCTACTGTGATTATTTGTTTTAACTGAGGAGTCCATTCATTTACTATACTATGAGTTAAGCCATTTTGGTAGTCCTTTAACACTAGTCCGGTTTCGTGATAAAACTATTCACAGAAATAGATATACTGGAATAAACTAAATTCAAAAATAATTAATGATTGGAGTAATATATGAATCAAAAGATATTATATACCAAAACTGATGAAGCACCGGCACTTGCTACGGGCTCCTTACTACCAATTATAAAATTTTTCACAAGGGTTGCCGGTATAGATATTGAAACAAAAAATATCTCTCTGTCCGGAAGAATTATTTCTTCTTTTCCAGAGTTTCTTAAGGAGAAACAGAGACTTCCTGATGATCTTGCTGAGCTGGGAGAGCTGGTCAAAAGCCCGGATGTAAATATTATCAAATTACCTAATATCAGTGCTTCGGTTTCTCAGATGCAGGCTGCTCTCAGGGAATTACAGGGGAAAGGTTTTAATCTGCCTGATTATCCTGAATTTCCTGAAAATGATGAAAGCAGAGAAATAAAAAATCGCTATGATAAAATAAAAGGCAGTGCTGTCAACCCTGTACTCCGTGAAGGGAATTCTGATAGAAGGGCACCTGCAGCTGTAAAAAAATATGCTATGAATCATCCCCATGCCATGGGTTCCTGGAGTTCCGGTTCAAAAACACATGTAGCAAGTATGTCCTCCGGGGATTTTTTTGGAAGTGAACAGTCTGTTGTTTTCTCATCTGCAGATATTGTCAGGGCTGAGTTGGTATCGGAATCCGGGGAGAGGATTGTCCTAAAGGATAAAATTACTCTTCAGAAGGGGGAAGTTCTTGACTCTGCAGTTATGAGCACAGCTGCTCTTAGAAAGTTTATAAAGGATTCGATAGCCCTGGCAAAAGAGGAAAATATATTATTTTCAGTGCATCTCAAAGCAACAATGATGAAGATTTCCGATCCCATAATTTTTGGACATGTAGTTTCTGTTTTTTTTGAGGATGTTTTTTCCAAATACAGAGATCAGCTCGGGAATATCGGGTTTAATCCAAATAATGGAATGGGGGATCTTTTTGTAAAACTGGAAAACCTATCTAAATTTGATCAAAATGAAATTCTTTTGGCAATAGATGAGTGTTATAGAAAACAACCTGATCTTGCTATGGTAAATTCCGATAAAGGAATTACAAATTTACATGTACCCAGTGATGTAATAATAGATGCTTCAATGCCTGAAGCTATAAAATCTTCAGGAAAAATGTGGGGACCTGATGGCAAATTACAGGATATGCTGGCACTTATACCGGACAGATCCTATGCAGGCATATATCAGGAAACTATAGCATTCTGTAAAGCTCATGGAGCATTCGAACCTCGTACCATGGGCAGTGTCTCCAATATCGGCCTGATGGCCGGGAAGGCTGAAGAGTATGGTTCACATGATAAAACTTTTCAGATTGAAGCAAATGGTGTAGTTCAGGTAATAGACCAATCCAATACCATTCTGATGGAACAGAAAGTGGAAAAGGGTGACATATTCCGAATGTGCCAGGTAAAAGACGTGCCTGTTCGTGATTGGGTTAAGCTGGCGGTAGGCCGGGCAAGGGCAACCGCTTACCCTACCATTTTTTGGCTTGATAAAAATAGAGCTCACGATATGAAACTGATTGAGAAGGTTGAAGAATATTTACTCCTTCATGATACAGATGGGTTGGATATAAGGATAATGTCACCTAAGGATGCAATTCAATTGTCTTTACAGAGAGTTAAGGATGGAAAGGATACCATTTCTGTTACCGGAAATATTCTAAGGGACTACCTTACCGATCTTTTCCCTATTCTGGAGCTTGGTACAAGTTCAAAAATGCTTTCCATTGTCCCTTTAATGAACGGTGGTGGTCTTTTTGAAACAGGAGCCGGAGGTACTGCACCCAAACTTGTTTCCCAGTTTATTATGGAAGGGCACCTGCAGTGGGATTCTCTCGGAGAGTATCTGGCTCTTGCCGTATCTCTGGAATACTTTGGTAATAACTTTCAAAATAATAAAGCCCTGGTACTTTCAGAAGCTTTAAATAAAGCGACAGAAAATTATCTTGAAAATAATAAATCTCCTTCTCTGAATGTTTTTGAGATGGATTGCAGAAGCAGTCATTTTTATCTTACTCTTTACTGGGCACAGGTTCTTTCAGAGCAGAATAGAGATTCTTCTTTAAAAATATTGTTTGATGGACCGGCAAAAAAATTATTGATGAATGAAGAGAATATTATAAATGAAATAAATAATACACAGGGTCAACCGATTGATCTTGAAGGACACTACCATGTTGATCCTGAAATATTAAGAAGGGCGATGAGACCCAGTGATATCTTTAATAAAATTGTGGATTCTGTTTTATGAATATTACATATTATCCAGCAATTTCTGGAGTGGTGTTTTTACCGTTGAGAATCCAATCCCATTTTCACTGCAGAAATCTCTGACAGAATCTCCTGGAGCTTCCATTGACATTCCCAGAGCGTCATCTATCTGTTCTTTGGATAGACCCCAGTTAAGAAGATCCGAAAAGAGAGTTTTTCCCTTTATTATTGTTTCTTCAGACTTTTCGGTATGTTCTGCTGTTTTTGTAGAAACTTCCAGACCTTCCAGAGAAACAACTCTTTCGCTGTAAGTCTCCAGGGTTTCTTTCTCTGTAGCCCCTTCCTTGTTCAGTATGTTCCAGGCTGGCTGGGGAATACCTGTATCATCTTCCGGCTCATAAGGAAGTCCTTTATATAAGGCTGTGAATAGTTTCATACTGCTTGTACCTATCTCAAAATCACCAATAATACCGTATCGTTCCTCAAACTCCTTTAGTTTAATTCCTTCAGGATTTTCTGAAGAGGAAAATCCAAAGGCTTTAGCCAGAGTTGCTACAGGAATGTCAAATGCTTTTTCTAAATCACTAAAAGAATAGGATCCTCTAATATCTGCAGGATCTGCTTCTCCCTCAAAAATTCCAGTTGTAAATTTCGTTGAGTTTTTTGAACTTTCAGTTTTCCAGTATCCAACAGCAGAGCTAAGGAATATTCCGACTATAAACAGAACCGGCAGAACGGTGGCTGCTACATTTGCTTTTATCCTCATTTTGTCACCTTCTCAGAACCTAAGGGCGAGGCCTTGTAGGAGTTAGTGCGAAACTCCATTGTACCTGGAACAGGGCAGACTCCATCGTCAGAAGTGCATTCGAAGCAGCTTATGCATTGATGGTTTCTGACTTTCCCTGCTTTTGAAACTGTAATATTCATAGGACAGACCCTGTCGCAAAGTTTGCAGTCAATGCAAGTATCGGAATTACGCCTTAAGGGGATGATGCGGAAAAGGTTAAAAATTCCCAGGACAGCCCCGTACGGACATGCATATTTACAAAAAGGGCGCTCTACAAAAAGGGATAGAATTATGACTAAACCCAGAGCAATAAAACCGGAAATAGCCACTTCTCCAGTCCAGAACTGAAAAAGTGTATAGTATGGATCAAAATCCTGAAAAATCAACTTTCCGGTTACTGCTGTCATATATAATATCCAGACAAGAATACCATACCTAAGCCATCGTAGGTATTTATCAATACTGTATGGTATAAATCTATTGTACTTTTGTTTAAAAATTTTCTTTCCAATAATTCCTGTCCATTCCTGAAAAGTACCCATTGGACAGATCCAACCACAAAATAACGGTCCTAAAAAGAGAGAGGAAACAAAAACAATGTACATAAGTACCATGCTGGATTCATGAATTTTTTTAACAAATGTTCCATCGGTTATGATGTTATAAAGGCTAACTACACCTCCAAATGGACAGACAGCATGAAGGGACGCCCTGCTTAGAAAGGGGATTCCTTTTCCTGATTCTACAAGTGTATGATTAACTGCTATTATTGCCACAAAAATAAACATAGCCAGCTGAATCCAGGTTCGAATTTTAACTTTCTTTTTCATTTTATTCTCCTTCCTATATTTTTATAGCGAAAAGATGTAAAGCAAATGTGAACAGTATATTCGTTTTCTATGAAATTACTTAATTTTAGACAACTGATAAGAGAAAAGCATTAATAATGTGGATAGGATTATATTTGATCATGCTGTATTGTGTAGTAATTTCAGGGGAGTATTAATGATCAGAAAATTCATTAGCTATTATAAATTTCATAGAAGTCTGTTTTTTTTGGATATGTTTTGTGCTGTTACAGCATCAATACTGGCTATTCTAATTCCTATACTTACAAGATTGCTTATTGGGGAATATTTACCCTCGGGGAACAGCAGAAAAATTATTATAACCCTTATTCTAATGATGGGTATTTATATAATTAAAACAATCCTTACCTTTATACGTGTAAAATGGGGACATATTCTTGGTGTCCGGATGGAAACAGATATGAGGAGAGATTTATTTTCTCATATACAAAAGCTTTCATTCAGTTATTTTGACAGGGTAAAAACCGGACATCTAATGAGTAGAATATCCAATGACCTGAATATAATTTCTGAAGTGGCACATCATGCCCCCGAAGATCTCCTTATTTAAACTGTTGTTCTGATTCTTGCCTATATTGCTATGTTTATTTTTAACTCTACCCTTGCATCAATCTGCATGATCCTTCTTCCCTTTATGCTGATCTGGGGATTAATTATGGGTTCGAGAATGAGGCATGGGTTTTTTAAGGGAATTGTATTATTTTTCCACTATTGCAGGGGGAGCTTTTCTTATTTACAGAGGTAATTTAGCATTGGTGGATCTTCTGGCATTTATTCTCTACATAGGGATAATTCTTCCTCCTATTGACAGATTAATTAATTTTACAGAGCAGCTCCAACAGGGGATCTCTTCTTTTGAACGTTTTCAGGAGATAATGAACATACGTCCGGATATTGAGGATAATAATAATGCACTAGATTTTATTTCGAAAGATGGAAAAATATTTTTGAAAAATATCAGTTTTAAATATGATAAATCCAACGATTGGATCCTAAAAGATATATCACTGGGAATTGAAGCAGGACAAACTATAGCTCTGGCTGGAGAATCCGGCGCAGGTAAAAGCACCTTAGCTGCCTTATTGCCCCGGTTTTATGATATTCAGCAAGGTGTGATCGAGATAGATGGCCAGGATATTAAAGGGCTGAAGCAGAGAACTCCAAGAAAGACTATCGGGATTGTTCAGCAGAATGTATTTCTGTTTGATGGAACAATACGGGAAAATATTATTTATGGTAAACCCGATGCAGTAGATGAGGAATTAGATGTCGCTGTAAAGATGTCCAATCTTGAAAGTTTTATTTCCACCCTGCCTGATGGCCTTGATACAAAGGTTGGCGAGAGGGGAGTTCTCTTATCCAGGGGACAGAAACAGCGAATATCAATTGCCCGTGTTTTTCTAAAGAATCCTGAGATTCTAATTTTAGATGAGGCAACGAGTTCTCTGGATAATGAATCGGAAAGCCTGATTCAGGAATCTCTCTGGCAGCTTAGTAGAAACAGAACTACTATTATAATTGCCCACAGACTCTCAACAATAATGAAGGCAGATAAGATCTATGTTATGAAAAATGGTGAAATTGTTGAAGAGGGGTCTCACCTGGAACTACTTGAACAGAATGGGTACTACAAAACTCTTGCAGATAAGGGGACTTTGACTTCGGGATTTAGATTTTGAGAATACTTTATTTTAAAATTTACTCTTTAACAGATCCTGATAATAGTCCTTTAATAAAATATTTTCCTAAAAAGATGTAGATAAGAAGAACTGGAATTGCTGCAAGAAATGCACCTGCCATAGGAATATTCCAACTGACAGCCTGCCCTCCTGCAAGTTGTGACAGACCAACGGTAATGGGGTTGGCTGCCGGGCGGGTAAGGGTTATTCCCCAGAGGAATTCATTCCATATTTGAGTAAATTGCCAAATACCAACAACAACAAACCCTGGAATAGAAAGAGGAAGAATAAGAAGTTTATAGAGTCCAAAATATCCTGCTCCATCAAGTCTTCCTGATTCCATAATTGATATAGGAATTTGATCATAAAAGTTTCTGAAAAGAAGTGTAACTATAGGAATACCATAAATAATATGGGCAACAATAAGTCCACCTAAGGACCCGTAGAGGCCTATACTTTTTAAGACTTGAAAAAGAGGTATAAGAATAATCTGATAGGGGATAAACATACCAAAAAGTAAAAGGGTGAAAACAAGTTCGCTGCTTTTGAATTTATTTTTTGAAAATACATAACCGTTTATTGAACCTATAAATGCAGAAATTATAGTGGCAGTGAAAGCAAGAATTAAACTATTAAGAACATTGTTTTTAAGAAGGTTAAAGGCCTCTGAAAAGCTGCTGAAGTTTAATTTTGACGGTAATTGCCACGCGGATAATAGATTTATCCGGGAAGGTTCTTTTAAGGATGTAATTAATGCCATATACATTGGAACAAGGAATATAAGAAGAAGCAGTATTAGAAATGCATAAAAGAATGTTTTTTTTGTAAGAGCCTTTTTCAATGTATGCTCCTTTCTTTGTGTGAATGGATCATATACGGAATAATAAAGAGAGCGGCCATGATAAATAGAATAACTGCCATTGCAGCACCTGATGCAAATTGGTTAGCTCTAAATGTTGTTAGATACATATTAATTGCAGGGTGCCCGGTATTTGTATTATCTGCACCGGCCAGAGCATAAATCAGATCAAAGAGTTTAAGAGAAATATGAGCCATAATAATGACAGCACTTAAGGTTATTGGCTTAACATTTGGAATTGCAATTTTCCAGTAGTATTGGAATTCATTAGCTCCATCAAGTCTTGCTGCTTCTTTCATGGACTCAGGTAATCCCCTTAATCCTGCTAAATACAGGGCCATAGTATAACCTGAATATTGCCAAATACCCGCAATCAATATACCTATTGTTGCAAATTTGAAACCATGAATTTCTTTGAATGGAAGCAAGGGTGGAATATTATTCTTAAGAACAAATATGTATAATAAAGATAAAATGGTTACTAATGAATAAATAAATGCTTTCTTTTTATTTTTTAACCTAAACTGTTTAATAAATTGAAAGAGTGTTATCACTGCAACAGGAACAAGGATAATAGTAAGTATATTCTGCCAGTTGAAAGAAAGAGCAGTTCCTCTGCTGCTGATCCATAGAAACTTGATTTTTTGAAGACCCAATGCTGTGGGAATAAGATTTATTCCTCCGTTTGGAGCGAGCAGCCATCGCCATATGGTTCCAGTTACAATGAATGACAGTGACATTGGATAAAGGAAGACTGTACGGAATATACCCTCATGTTTAACAGTTCTATCAAGAAGAATTGCAAGAAAAAGACCCAGAGAAAGTGTCCCTGCAAGAAGAAAGAGAGAATAGAATACAGTATTAACCAGATCCTGACGGAATCGTCCATGAATGAATCCCGAAAAAAGATCTTTATAGTTATTAAATCCTATAAAATTTTTAACCGGATGCAAAGCAAGTCCTGCAGTTTTACCCCAGTCTGTCATAGAGGTATATATGGTGTACCCAATAAACCCGTATATAAAAATACCTACTAAAATAACAGATGGCAGAATAATCAGTATAGACTTTAAACTGTCTCTATGCTGAATCTTAGAAATCGTAACA
>JAUVLL010000121.1 GCA_030600745.1 Spirochaetaceae bacterium
GAATATATAAATGGATTATGGGTTATGAATAGAGTTCGTATATTTAAAATAAATGGATTAAACCATCAAATAGAGGAAAATTATGTTAAGAGTTTATCCAGAGATGATATAAATGAACCTCCCTCCACATTCAAAAGACTAGTAAAAGATATCAATGAACTAAAACAATCAGAAGCAAAAAACTGGATATATTCCATAAGAAAAGCAGGTCTTCCAATTTATAAAGAATCTTTGGTAGATTATTACGAACGTTTTTCTTTTGCCTTGACTCCTCTTATAGTAATTTTTATTTCCAGTTCCCTTGGTGGACGTTTCAAGAAAAACATACTTTTAATGAGTTTACTTTCCAGTCTTAGTATTTCAGTATTATACTATGTTCTAAAAATGATATTGATCATTTTAGCAAAACAGGGTTATCTTATGCCAATTACAGGTGCATGGGGGGCTTTTTTTATATTTACAATTGCAGGAACAATACTTTTCAAAAAAGCAAGAACATAAATATAGGAGTATAGATGATTTTTAAAACAGTAAACCGTGATAGTAAGACAAGAGCAAGAACGGGAATACTAAGTCTGCCTCATGGGAGAATAGATACACCTGCATTCATGCCTGTAGGAACTAACGGTACTATTAAAGCTATCCACCATGAAACGGTAGACTTAATGGGATACAATCTGATATTAGGAAACACCTATCACCTATATTTAAGACCAGGATTAGAGGTAATTAAACACTACGGTGGACTCCATAATTTCTCCAGCTGGAAGCATAATATTCTTACAGATTCCGGTGGATTTCAAATATTTTCTCTTGCAACATTTAGAAAAATCAGGGAGGAAGGTGTCAGGTTCAGGTCCCACATCGATGGCTCCTATCATAATTTAACTCCGGAAGATGTTGTAATGGTGCAGGAAGTTTTGGGTAGTGATATACAGATGTGCCTTGATGTTTGTACACCTCCTGATATTACCCATAGAAAAGCTCTTGATGCATTAAGTTTAACTACCAGATGGGCAAAAAGGTCAAAGCAAAGGTGGCTTGAAAGTAATGAAAACTATAATGGAAAGTTATTTGGTATTATGCAGGGGAATTTTTATAAAGATCTTAGAAAACAAAGTGCAGAAGAGATTCTGGCCCTTGACCTACCGGGGATTGCCATAGGTGGTTTATCAGTGGGGGAAACATATGTGGAATTTCTTGAATTCCTTTCCTACAGTGCCGAGTTACTTCCTGATGACAAACCTGGTTATCTAATGGGTATTGGTACACCGGATTACATTCTTGCAGCAGTAGAAAATGGTATTGACTTATTCGATTGTGTATATGCCACACGAATTGCAAGAAACGGAACTGTATTTACAAGTAAGGGTCTGATTGCTTTAAAGAAGGCTGTCCATGCCCTTGACGACGGGCCAATAGAGGAGGGATGTACCTGTAGAGCCTGTACACAATACTCAAGAGGATATATGCGCCATCTTTTTAAAACAAATGAAATTCTTGGTCCAATGCTGGCAACAGAACATAATCTTAATTTTTTATATTCCTTTGTTAAAGATATACGACTACACATTACTAATGGTACATTTACTCAGTTTAAGAATAATTTTTTAAAAAATTATTCTTCAAAAAAAGGTTAGCATGAGTAAAGAAACAGGTATAAGAAAAAGCGCTATCGTAACATTTGTTGTAATGGGAGCAACATTTTTGTCCAGAATCCTTGGATTTCTCAGGACAGCTCTCATTTCATACATTTTTGGAGCATCAGGTACAGCTGATGTAATAAATCTAACATTTGCAATACCCAACAATCTTAGAAAACTGATGGCAGAAGGCGCTCTATCTGCAGCATTTATTCCTGTTCTTTCTGAAACAATAGAAAAAGATAAAACAGATAATCTTCATCTCACTCAGAAAGTATTCAGTAATCTGATTGGTTTTCAATTGATTATTATAGTACCAATCAGTATTCTTGCAATTATTTTTGCAAGGCCTCTTATTGTAAATATTCTTACGCAATTCAATAATCAGGAACAAATAGAACTGTCAATTTCTTTATTCAAATATTTTATTAATTATCTTCTGTTTATATCAATAAGTGCACTTATAATGGGACTTTTAAATAGTTCAGGCCATTTTTTTATTCCTGCTGTTACTCCAATTCTATTTTCAATATCTGTACTAACCTCGATTATCCTGTTACATAGAATAATCGGTGTTTATTCTATGGCTGTAGGTGTTCTTCTTGGCGGAATTACACAGGTTTTATTTCAATACCCACAGTTGAGTCAACTGGGATACAGGTTATTACCAGATTTTTCATTTAAGAATGAATATTTTAAAAAAATAATAAAACAATGGCTGCCTGTTGTAGCAACTTCATCATTGTTCACTATAAATCAACAGATAGCATTCCTTTTTTCATCCGGTCTGGAAAATGGCAGTACATCAGCACTTGTTAATGCTCTTGTTTTCTGGCAACTCCCATTCGGTATTTTCTCGGCATCAATAACAACTGTTCTTTTTCCACGGATGAGCCGGCAGGTAATACTTAAAGATACTGATGGTTTAAGAGATACTTTAAATTACGGGATTAGACTCCTGTTTTCTCTTCTTATTCCATCTTCTATTGTTTTTTTATTTTTTGGTAAGATAATTATAGCCACAGCACTTCAAAGAGGGTTGTTTACTGCCGAAAATACTATTATGACAGCAAAAGTATTACAGGCATATAGTCTTGGTCTTTTTAGTATTGGCGGTTTTAATTTCCTTCAACGTTTTTTTTATTCAAGTCAAAAATATCATATTCCATTTTTTACAGCACTTTTTGTTTGTATAATAGATATTATACTCTCGTTAGTGCTGAAGGAAACAAAAATGAGAGTGTCCGGTCTTGCTCTTGCAAATACTATAGCATTTACTTTAGGATTTTTTATACTTCTGGCACTAAGCAGGAAATCACTTAATAAATTAGATGGATTATTAATCATTAAATCTGTAATAAAAGTAATTGTTTCAATAATACCAGCCTCATTAATATCTATATATTATGTTTATCTAATTGAGGATAGCTGGATTTACGGTGGTACATTAAAAAATTTTGGTATCATCATCATTATTGCTTTTTTCTGGCTCATTTTAACAGGCTTAATGTACAGACTGACAAAACTGGATGTTGTTGATTTTATCCTAAAAAGGAGGCCAAAAAGTGAATAATTTGAGACTGTATATAATTATCTTATTATTATTAATTCCCGGCTTTATTCTTTCGGCAGATGAGAATGAAAAAGAGATAAAATCGTTACAGGAAGATAGACTTGAAACAATAATGTATGGGATAGATACCCAGGTATCAGAGCTTATTACAAAGCTTGAAACGGAAAAGAACTTTGATTTTAATGAAGATCTTTTAATTCTTCTTGAAAACTCCATTAATAGCCGTCTGAAGGTAAGCATAATAAAGTTATTTGAAACAGCCGAAGATGATTCTGCCGTAGATTACATATTTCAAGAGTTGCAGGAAAACTATAATTTAGCTGATGACATTAAAGTTTCTTTTATAAATTATATTGCTGATTATCAATCAAATGAAATATCTGAATATTTATTAGAACTTGTAGATGTAGAAAGTAACACAATATCAATAGCAGCAATTACTGCTTTAGGTAAATCTGACCTGGAAAATACAACCGAAAAATTGATTGAATATTTGGATGATAGTTTATTCGATGATCTTAGGAAACCATCAGTAATTGAGACCCTGGGCAAACTGAAAGCTGAAGAAGCATTAGAGATATTATCTGATATTGCTACTGATATTTATACTGAAAATAGTTCCCTGCGATGGAAAGCAGTAGTTGCTCTTGGTGAAATTGGTAACGAAAAGAGTCTTGTTGTTTTGAAATCGTTATTTTCTGATAAAGATCCCTACTTGCGAAACTATACAATTACAGCATTGAAACATTTTCCTTCAAAAGAAATAGAAAATTTACTAATCCAGGGTCTTAAGGATTCTTCCTGGAGAGTTAGAGTTAATGCAGCTATGAGTTTAGGTGAACTTGGCATAAAGGAATCAATACCCATATTGATCTATAAAGCAGAAAACGATCCGGATATTCGAAATGTACGTTCAGCTTCTGTGAGAGCCCTTGGTGAGATTGGCGGAGGAAAAGCTTATGATTTTATTCGTAAGCTTTATGAAAATGAACGTTCAGATATTGGATTAAGAAGTATTTCTATTTCAATTCTTGCTGAAAAAGATCTTTCAAATTCAGTCAAAACAATTAATAGAGTTATTGATAAGGAATGGGATAAAGATAAATCAGGCATACTTGATTATACCTGCAAAATACTATCCACAACAAAAAATCCAACACTTAAAGATATATATGCCAGAATGTTAAACTATGATAAAACACTGAATCTTAAATTATATGCGCTTCGTGGGATTAGGTTAAACTCGTTTAATTCGTTAAAAGAGGAAGTAAAATCATTTACATCCGACGAAACAACTAATGTAATAAGAAAACTTGCAATTGATGTACTTAAAGAACTCTAGTATTTAAAGTCTGGTAAACCTTTACTATCCAGCAAATGCATAATTCTATTCAGTTTTATTGAAGGAGATATCCATTCTTTAAAAATAATTGTAGTTTCTATTCCACCATTATTAATAACCCGGATTGGTTTATTAAGACAATTAACAAGTTTATTCCCCGGAAAATCAGGAAAAAAATTCATAGATTTGGGAATAAAATTAATTACTCCATCTTCAAGTACAATTTCTCCAATTCGTTTTCCTGTTTCTATAATAAAGATTAAGAAATACTCAGAACCTGCACCACCAACAGATCGCGGGTGATCTTTTCCAAGAAGATGAATATTACGGTGTCCTATCTGCCTGTTTTGATTTTTTACTACCATTTCAATTGCAATCTGCCCAGGTTCTCTGAGTTCCTCAATTTCAATGTGCCTGTTTCTAATTCCGGAACTTACAGCAGATTTAGAAAGTTTTCCCTCTCTTTTATCCGGTTTCCCTTTGCGTGAAGAATCAATTGAAATATAACTGAATGCTTTAATCAGTATATAAACCAAAGCAAAAAGAAGAATAATTCCTATAATAATATAAAGAAGTAATCTTGTATTAAAAATTTTACTAATATCAGATGCATTAGTATTAAGGTCAAAGTAAAATGAGAGAACACCATTACGTGGGAAAGCTCTATACGAATCACTAAATTCAAGTTTAATTATAGAATTATACGATCCACCGGGCCAACTATCGGGAAGATTTATTAGTGTTTCAAGTATTCCCTGTTCACCACCTTCTAATTTTAAACTTTTCGCACTGTCCAGTAAATTTTCATTTCCAAAGATAATTCCATCCAGTTTTAAAAGAACAGGATCTACTGAATGATTAATAACAGTAAAATCCACTCTAAAGCTTTTCCCGACAGTTCCAAGATCTTTAGGAAAAATAATTTCCGGAGCACCGGTAACTTCATGATTTATGGATTTATTTTCATTATCAAACGAAATAACTTCTTTATCCAATGTTTCAGCTATTACAGGGAAAAGATTATTTTTAATTTCAGCTTCATCACCGTTTGATTTTGGAAGGTTACTCTCGGAAGAAGTAAGATCATCTTGTGGAAACTGGATCAATGTTACATCCCAGCCCTGACGTCTCATTTTTTCTGATATTTTAATAATATTATCTTTATTATCAGATGAAACAGGATAGGGGCTTCCTGGAGGTGGATCATGTATACCGTCTGTTAATATAATTAATCTCTTAATACTACTTGAAGACAGTTTGTCTACATATTCGTATAAATAGGAAAATGCAGAAATAAGATCTGTATACTGTCCAAAAGGTTGAAGAAGAAGAATCCTGTTAAGCAGTTCTCTTATTTCAACTTCACCCCGTATAGTGCGTGATATCTCATACTCAGGAAAATCATTGAAGCTTAAAAGATGGAAACTGTCTCCTGATTGCAGCTGCTCCTGAATTATATCTTCTATTAAATATTCTATTGCACCAGAATAATAAGGGAACATACTCTCCGATGTATCAAGTAAAACAATATTCTCTATTTGATCTGACATTACAGAAAATACAGAAATAACAAACATAAATAATATAACTAAAATATTTTTCAACTTTTATCTCCAAATTGTATTAGAGTTGTTCTATCGAAGTATTATCACAGCATTGTAAAACCATGTCTGCAACAATACTCAAAATCCATATTGCCTTAAAACTCTTTTGCAGTTATCTTATCGATCCTATACTCATAGTCTCTTTCGTTAATCTCAAATGAAATTTCCTCACCTTCTTTATGCTTCCACAGTTTATTTCCAAAAGGTGAAAGATAGGATATACAGTGATCAACCGGATTAGATTCCCATGGGCCAAAAAAGGAAAAAACTTCTTCTTTATCTGTTTTCATATTAAAAAGCTTAACTTCAGTACCAAATGAGATAGTAGATGGATCAACTTCATTTGGATTAAAAATAGAAGCTTTTTCCAGATCTTCCTTTAATCTGGAAACAGCAATATTAAGAAGTTCCTGCTTTTCTTTACCTGCTTTGTATTCGGCATTCTCTTTAAGATCGCCCATTTCAATTGCTATGCCGATTTCTTTTGAGTTAATCGGTATTTCAACTTCCAGAATATGCTTAAGTTTTGCTTGTTTTTCTTCGAAACTTTTTCTAGTAACAATAAGCCCTCTGGATACTTTCTCTTTCTCTGTTGTGCCATAAAATTTGAATTTCGGAAATCTTGACATTATAGTAGATTTTAATTCCAACTTAATAGAAGGATCAAGATCTTTTACATCATTGATAAGAGAAAAAATTCTGCTTAAGGAATCTTCATCAGCTGTTTCAATTTGTTCAGGAAGATAATTCTCCTTAAAAAGAAAATTATGAATTTGTTTATTAATCTTTCTATTAAAACTTACTTCCCGTTTATTGTTTATCTCTCGATAAGAAATATCAAGAAGGTGAATCATTCCTATAAGTACTTTCTCAAAATTTATTCCATAATTGTCGTACCATGAATCCTTTTCTGTATTTCGGGCAAGCCAGATAAAAGCTTCTCTTTTTTCCTTATATTGATTTAGAGTTCTTGCATACAGATCTTTTAAAAGATCTGTATATTTCTCCTCAGTCAGTATTTCAATAATATATTTTGATAAATGATAGGGGAAAAGTCTAACAAAAAGCTCCGGCCATTCATTGAAATTTTGTTTTGTAGCCATTAAAAACTCTCGTTTAAGATCATTGTCTTCAATAACAGCAAATATACTTTCAATTTCATCCATGTTATCTGCTAACAGATCTTTAAATTCAAATGAGATTCCCGGATTAAGGAATGGGTATATATCAACAATATGTTTAACAATCAGGAAACTTGAAATAACATATTCATTAGTGCTGGAATCTCCTTTAAAAAATGCAGTAAAATAGTTAAAAATTTCACCAAAATAATCAGATTCAGGATCAGAATGATCAATAAATTCTTTAAGTATCTTAAGTTTACCAAAGTATCCTCGTTCTGCCTTGAATCTATTATAAGTTTTCTCATCAAAGGACATTGGGGTATCCCTTACAACAAAAGAATCAATTTTTTCGGGTACATTACCAAACAATGGGTCAGTCTTTAGCTGCTTGCGGGCTTCGGTACTCCATGTTGACCACTCTCCTGCAGTCAGTATAGAAGGGACCAACTCAGCCTTAATCTGCTTCATGTTAGCAGTATTATTAAAACTCATGATAACTATCTTAAGAGCCCAGGAAACATTATTTTTAACTGCATCATGTAATTTCTCTTTTGGCCAGACACTTTTTAATACCCAAATATGATCTTTTTTTAGTGGTGTCAGTGCACTTACAGCCATTTTTAAAGACATAACATGGCCACGTTTTTTTGCGAAGTCAATAATAATATTATTACCTTTTATCTTACGGATTAAACCAATACCCCATGATCTATGAGAAACGAAAGTACCTTCATCAACCGAAATATGTTTCTCAAAATCTCCAATAGCATCATGAATATTCCGCCAGCTCTGATTAAGATTTGAAAGACGTATATACTCTTCAAGATTTCTATGATCCTTGTACATCTGGCGATAAGATTCTGTTATTTCACGCCTTGCAGTAGAATCTTTGGGGTCGTAAGTGAGTATCCGTTTAAGAATGCTGATACATTTATCCCAGTGTTCTTTCTTTTTATGTACATTATAAAGAGCTTCAAGGAGCTGCGAAGCTCTTTCTGCACTATTTATCTTGAAAACTTTCTTTTCTATATGATAGAAAAAATCTGTTTCATCAGGAATTAACGTAACAAGTTTTATCCATACCTCTTTTACATTGGAAAAAAGTTTTTTATTGATATAACGATGTATTGCTCTCTTATAATACTCAACAGCCATATCAAGATTGCCTTCTGCTTCTTCATTTTCAGCCAGATGACAGACGATATCAGCCTCCTCATAGTCAACTTTTATTAATCGTTTCCAAATTTCATATTTCTTTTCATCTTCATTTTCGTGATCATAACATTCAGAGAGTGTACGAAGAGCATATTTATTCTCACCATAAGACAAAATTCTGTTACACAAAAACTCAACAATATTCCATTTGTGATTATCAGTAAAAATATTTAT
>JAUVLL010000349.1 GCA_030600745.1 Spirochaetaceae bacterium
ACAGCATCTACAATTAGTTTTACCGGAGTTATAGGGTTTGTAGGACTTGGGGGCCCTCATATCGCTCGACTAATTGTTGGTGGAGATCACCGCCATCTAATTCCTTTTTCTCTGTTTTCCGGTGCTATTCTTGTCCTAATATCGGATACTCTCGGAAGAACCCTTCTTTCACCTGTAATTATACCTGTTGGAATTGTGATATCATTTCTTGGAGTCCCATTATTTCTAAGTCTGATTATAACTCGCCGCAGGAGATCATTTTCATGAGTCTTGTAGTAGAGAACTTAAGTTATGATTATGATGGTACCGAAATACTGAAGAATATCAGCTTTGATGCAGAAGAGTCTGAAATTATTAGTATATTGGGACCAAATGGTTCCGGTAAAACAACCCTTTTAAATTGTCTCACCCATATTTTAAATCCACAATGTAAATCCGTTGTGTATAACGATATAGACCTAAAATCATTATCATTAAAGGAAATGGCAAGGTACATAAGCTATGTTCCTCAAAATTACAATATGGTTTTTGAACTTAGGGTAATTGATATTATTCTTATGGGACGGATTCCTCATGCTGGTATGAAATTAAGTAAAAATGATGAAAACATAGCTTTTACTGTATTGGAGCTTATGAATCTCACTAAACTTGCATTCAGAAGAATCAGACAAATAAGCGGAGGAGAGCGGCAGAGGGTTATTATTGCCCGTGCACTGGTTCAGGAAGCACCGATTTTGCTTATAGATGAACCTACAAATAATCTGGATATAAAAAATAAGTTGGAAACACTATCATTGATAAAAAAGACTGTCAGGGATAATAACCTGATAGCAATAATGACACTTCATGACATCAATCTTGCAGGGATGTTTTCAGACAAAATTATTATGCTTAAAGATCGGAAGCTCTTTAAAGCAGGTACTGCTAATTACACTCTTAATGAAGAAAATTTGAAAGCTGTTTATGGAGTTGATACAATTGTACACAATCATTCAGAAGAGATTTTTATAAGGATATTGAAATCTGATTGAGGTACTGTTTTTTATGTGGTAACACAAGTAGCTGAACACATTTAAATATACTGCAAAATAAGATAAAATCGGTATATCCATGGATAGTCATAAAATTAAAGTAAAAGAAATATTTACCCTTGCGTATCCGTCAATGCTGGGAATGGTTTCTGTAACGGTACAGAACTTCATTGACACAATATTTTTAAGTCATGTTGGAAAATTCTAACTTGCTGCGGTTGGGCTTACAACCTGGATCATTATAACCCTTTTAGCATTTTTCAAAAGTATGATGTCTTCAACAAATACTTTTACAGCACGGTGTTGTGGAAAAAAAAGATATAAATTAATAGGAATAATTGTCTGGCATGAGCTTTATACACTTTAATAAACAACAAATGTAAAACTAATATTCTTCTAGTAAATGAATTGTTATAAATGATTAATAAAAATTCTACAGGAGGAATCAATGGGAAGAACGATAGCACTTATTGCACATGATACACAAAAAATAATTTTAGCAGAATGGGCCAGTAAACATAAAAGAATATTAAAGAACTTTAGTCTGGTAGGCACAAAAGGAACATGTGAAGCAATAAATAATATTACAGGACTAAATGTTAAACAACTTGGACACGGTCCTGACGGTGGTGATATAGTAATTGCAAATAAAGTAATTGAAAATGTAATAGATGTTCTTATTTTCTTTATAGATGTACGTTCGCCTCACGGACATGAACATGACATTCAGACACTTATTCGTATATCTGTTTTAAAAAATATTCCAATGGCATTAAATACTCAAACCGCCGATTCTATTATAAGTTCAGAATTGATAAAAAATAACAAACAAAAAACCATGAAATGAAAGAAAAATTTTGACTAAATAAAACTTAGGCACAGTTCCTCCTCTGTTTCAAACTCTCCGGCAAAGCCCAGCATTCGGCTTTTAAGATCCAAAATAGCCACACTGACTTCAATATTTGGATCTATATGATCCAGGAATTTCTTACACCTCCATACTGCCCGCTCCGCCAGGCGGAAAAAGGTTTTTTCCAGCTTCCACTCTTCAAGAAGGGGAACTGCTGCTTCTGCCAGTGACAGAGATAATAGCTGTTCTACCTGCTCCGGTATTGCCCCGCAGGCTGCAGCAAAGGCCGCTACAGTTTCCAGCCGGGCATCCCCGTACTGATAATGGGTGTTGAACAATCCTGCAGTTATTTTACTGATTTTCCCGATATGACCGATCAGGAAAAGATTATGGATACCCCTTTTAGCGCTCTGTTTCAAGGCGAATCCCAGGTAATCGCCTACAGTTACCCATGCTGTTTCCTGAAAGTTTCTGTCTTTCAGGTATTTGTCTCCAACGTAACCGGATGCAATTATCAGCCTGTCCCTTTCCGCGGCAGCAGATTTAATAACCATACCAATGGAGGTTTTATAGGCAGCCTCTGAACGTGGTTCCACCACACCACTGGTCCCAATCAGGGAAATCCCCTCTTCAACTCCCACTCTGCTGTTCCATGTAAGGGCTGCGATTTTCTCCCCTTCAGGAGCTGTGAATATAACTGTAAGTCCCCGTTGTCCTGTGGGAAGGGTGTCCTGATATTCTTGTAAAAGCTGATTCAGCTCCTTATGAATCATCCTCATAGGAACAGGATTAATGGCAGGTTCTCCTGGTGGTATTCGTAAACCTGGGCGTGTGACAATACCAATCCCAAAGCTTCTCTTTAACTGAATACCAATCTCCTTTGAGAAGCTGACCATTGCCTGAATTTCCATTCCATTAGTATCATCTTTATCATCACCGGCATCTTTTAAGACAGACGCAAATCCTTCAGCAGCTGTGTAGCTGCAATCTTCAACAGGGATTATCATACTGCAGCCGCTGAATGGTTTATTCCCCTCCGGGAGGGTAATTTCTACTTCCTTCTGCATGCTTTGGGAAAAGAGAGCCAGAGCCGCGGCCCTGGCAGCAGCCTGTGCCGTTGTACCTGTTGTAAACCCTCTCCTAAGCCCATTAATTGTACCCAGAACTTCATGATAATCTGCACCCATAATGCTAACCTCTTCCCTTAATCATTACCGGTCTGGACTGCCAGAGACAGCAGGCCGTTTAC
>JAUVLL010000280.1 GCA_030600745.1 Spirochaetaceae bacterium
GGCAGATATAGAGGCAGTAATTCTTTCTGATGAAGTATCAGATGCTGTCAGACAGGAATACATTCAGATAAAAGCTGAAGTTCCCGGTGTTTTCGCTGCTGTAAGGGATGTTTACCGCAGCCTGTCAGAATCGAGGGAAAGGATTGCTTCAGCGCTTGATGGTTCTTTTTGTATTATTGGTCAGACCGGTACATCCACCACTGATATTGGCGTAAACCCCTTTGAAGAGGAATACATGAATGTTGGTATTCATGCCTCGACCCTTAATACTATTTTTTCAGGATCATTCCTGGACGACCGGCCATGGTGGTATTCGTCCATTCTGGCATTATTACTATCTGTTCTTATCATGATAGCGATAAAAAGACTAAAACCTTTATACTCTGTAACTGCAGGGTTTATTTTTACTCTGGCAGTACTAGCTGCCGGTGGAGGCTTTTTCCTTATAACTGGAGTTTATGTGAATATTCTGACTCCGTTATTATCTGTATTTGTTACTGTAATTCTTCTTTTTATAGTCAATTTCTTTACCCTCGAAAAGGAGAAGAGCTTTATAAAAAATGCTTTTTCCCATTATCTCTCTCCTGATGTTATTAACGATCTGGTTTCCAATCCTGATAAACTTAATCTTGGTGGAGAAAAGAAAAGATTAACTGCAATATTTACAGATATACAGGGCTTTTCCACAATTTCTGAAAAGCTTGACCCTACTGATCTTGTTAAACTGCTGAATGCATATTTGTCAGAGATGAGTAATACTATTCTTGAACTTCGCGGCACAATTGATAAATATGAGGGGGATGCGATTATTGCATTTTTCGGGGCCCCTGTTGAGTATAACGAACATTCTGCAAATGCATGTCTTTCAGCCGTTAGGATGAGAAGGGTGGAAAAAAAGCTTAATGAGTACTTCTTACGTGAGAAGATGAGTCCAGTACCTCTGTTTACGAGAATTGGGATAAATACAGGCGATATGGTTGTTGGCAATATGGGTACCCCTAAAAAAATGGACTATACGATAATGGGTAACGCTGTAAATCTTGCTGCACGTCTTGAAGGTGTAAACAAGCAGTATGGAACAGGTATTCTAATCAGTGAAGAGACCTGTAATTCAGGAGGAGCTGATTTTACTGTCAGAAAACTGGACAGGGTAAGGGTTGTTGGTATTAGTAATCCTGTCCGTCTATATGAACTGATTGAAGAAAAAAGCATGAGTGATACAGAGACACTGGAAGGTATGGAAATTTTTCATTCAGCTCTTCGTATATTTGAGGAGAGAGAGTGGGTTAAGGCCCAGAAGAATTTTGTAAAAGTTCTTAAAATTTTTCCGGAAGACGGACCGTCAAAGAAGTATATTCAGCGTTGTAAAGAAAATATGAAAACCCCCCCATCAAAAGACTGGGATGGAGTTTTTAATCTTTCAATGAAATAGATCTCAATCCCACATCTCAATATGATACTTATATCCCTGTTCTGTAAGAAATTTCTGTCTGTTCAGGGCAAATTCCTCTTCTGTTGTGTGTCTGGAAACAAGAGAGTAGAAGTAGGAATTTCGTTCTTTCGGGCGGAGGATCCGACCCAGGCGCTGGGCTTCCTCCTGTCTTGATCCAAAAGTACCTGAGACCTGAATTGCAACAGAAGCATCCGGAAGGTCGATTGCAAAATTCGCAACCTTTGAAACAACAATTACTTTTTCTTCACCTCTCCTGAATGCGTTATAGATACGTTCCCTCTCGGGATTAGGGGTTTTTCCTGTTATCAATGGTGCAGATAATGCCCCGGCGATGTTTTTTAACTGTTCAATATACTGACCGATAACAAGAATTGAGTCTTCTCTATGGTTTTTTATGAGCTGCTTTACAATAGCAATTTTTTGGGGATTTTCACTGGCAATACGGAATTTTTTTCTTTTCTCTGCAACAGCATATTCAATCTTCAGGCTGTCCGGAAGATCCATTCTTATCTCATAGCAATTTGCTTCGGCGATCCATCCTTTTGCTTCCAGTTCCTTCCAGGGAACATCATAGCGTTTTGGCCCTACAAGGGAAAATACATCTTCCTGCCTCCCATCTTCTCTAACAAGTGTTGCTGTAAGACCTAACCGTCTCATGGACTGAATCTCTGCAGTTACACGGAAAACAGGAGCAGGCAGCAGATGTACTTCATCATAAATGATCAAACCCCAGTTTTTTTCCCGAAAAATTGAAAAATGGGGGAAATCGCTTTCCTTGTCAGGACGCCAGGTTAGAATCTGATAAGTAGCAACAGTAACCGGCTTTATAATCTTTCTGTCTCCTGTGTACTCGCCAATATCTTCTTTTGGGATATGAGTTTTATCGATGAGTTCTTCTATCCATTGATGAACGGCAGCTACATTGGTGGTAAGTATAAGTGTATTTGTTTTTAATATCTCCATCACCTTCATGCCGACTATTGTTTTTCCAGCACCGCAGGGAAGTACTATTACACCAAATCCGCTTCCGGCATTACCATCTCCGCAAAAGGTTTCAGCCGATTCAATCTGATAATCCCTTATTATCAGGCCAAAACCACTTTGAGTTGTTTCTCTCATATCAACTGCCAGAGGATCTCCATCTATCAGGGGGGCTTCATCTTTTACCGGATAACCAAGTTTTATCAGTTCAAGTTTTACCGATCCTCTGTCTACAAGATTTATCGAGAATCCTTCCGGTACCGGAACCAGATACTTCCCTAATTTTTCAATGGAAGAGAGTTCTGCCAGGATTATATTGTCGGTAACTGTAAGAAGCAGTTTATTTTTTTTGTCAGTTTCACTTAAAACAAGTTTACCGAATCTTGAGATTATATCTCTTATACTGAATATAATATTTTCAGGAATTTCAAAACGGCTCCATTTTTCCAGTAGTCTTATTATTAAGTCAGCATCCAGACCGGCAGAGGCAGCATTCCATAATGATAGAGGAGATACTCTATAGGTATGAATATGCTCTGGGGATTTTTCCAGCTCTGCAAATGGAGATATATCATTCCTGGCTGCTGCAAAATTACTGTTGTGAACATCTAATAGTAGTGTATTATCACTCTGGATAATAAGCGGATTGTTCGGATTTCCTGTTTTCATAGCCAACAAGAGTATATTGATTAGGGAAAAAATTCAATACTGTTGTAAGAGGCATAGGGAAAGGTCCGGTATATACCTGTCTGCCTGGAAAAAAATCCTTTGCATTTTCTCTATTGGATAGTAAGATGTACCTATGAAAGAAATTGTAATAGTTGGATCTGTAGCAGATAATCCGGTTGCTGAGGATATTGCCCATTATATGGGGCAGCAGGAGGATTATCAGGATCATATTTCCCTTAAAAGTTTTTTAAATACAGAATTCTGTCCTCGTTTTATAACAGGATCAAGAGATTTAGGGAATGTTGGAGATAAGTTGAAGGGTAAAACGGTTATCCTTGTAAGTACCAATCAGGGTACTCATACGAGAAACGGTCTTGGGATGCGTAATTTCCTTATTGCAAGGGCAGCCAAGGATAACGGTGCACAAAGGGTGATTCTGGTAGAACCGGATTTATACTACAGTGCACAGGATCGTGGTCCAAGAAAGGAACATGGATTTACAGGCGGGAAGCGAACCAAATACGACTATGCAAAGTTTGATGGACAGCCCTTTTCTGCCCGTTTATATGCAGATCTGTTAAAAATGTCAGGTGTTGATGAAATTGTTACAGTTCACAATCATTCAACTTCGGTTCAAAATATATTTATGGATAGGTTTTCAGATAAATTCCATAACCTCCGTCCCCATGATCTTTACGCCAGCTATATAAGGGATACTGATGTGGTAAATGATCATAATGCTGTTCTTTGTTCCCCGGATAAGGGTGCCCTTGCCTTTACAAGGAGAGTTCAGCAATCCATAGGATATAAAAATCTTCCAGTGATAATTATGGATAAACACCGGAAGGGGGAGAGAGAAATATCTATTAAAGTATCCACTGATTCAGATATTGAACTTGCTGATATTGCTGGTAAAGATGTGGTTGTTATGGATGATATGGTTCGAACGGGCGGAACAATAGTGGAAACCTGCCATAAGCTGCGTTCTGCAAATCCCAATAAAATTGTCTTTTTTGTAACACATTTCTATTCAAGCAGAGAATGCCGTGTAAATCTAAATGATCGTGTTCTGGATGAAATAATTACAACTACTACTATCCCTTCCATACTCAACAGGGATGTTCAGGGAAGGCTAAGACATAAAATGGTTGTTCTTCTAATATCAAGATGGATAAGTGATTATCTCCTGAAGCTTCTTGATAAAAATTCACCCGGGCTGAAAGAACCTCTGTATTCAGAAGATATGTCCGCAAAAAATCCAAGATGGATCGGGAAAATGGGACCATTGTTTTCTGATTCCTGACGATGATACATTCCTATTCGGACCGTAGAGACGTTGCATGCAACGTCTCTACTCTGTATAGATATCCGTCCGTCTGTCTTCAAATATATCGTTAAATTCTGTTATATTTTTCCT
>JAUVLL010000115.1 GCA_030600745.1 Spirochaetaceae bacterium
CCAACTTCTGCAAGTCTTGCAGCTGTTTTCTTGTCAATTAGAGTACTGTTTGTATAAACAAGGAAAAACTGTTCCGGATGAAGTCTTGCCACCTCAATAATATCTATGTCCCCATCCCTCCAAAGAAATGGCTCGCCTCCGGAAACAACTGTAAACCAACTACCCCATTTATCGTATTTTTCCTTTAGAATCCGGTCAAATACTTCAAAAGAAAGAGAGGGCAGTCCTTTGGGAACACTGGCTGCATAACAATCTTTGCAGCGAAGGTTACAGTTGCCACCTGGAGAGATAACCAGAAAAGTTGGTGGTGCTACACCGTATTGATCTTCAAACTTTTTCTGGTTCTCTGCAACAATCGACGATTTTGACATAAACTCTTTTAAAAATAAATTTGTCATTCTGTCTCTAACTGCAGAGGAACCATTATCATACGCTTTAAAAGCACCCCTTACAATATTTGCTGCTATACGAGGCTTTTGCGCTGTACATGATATTATCTAGTTTTTGGCTTTTTGCGTCGGTTTACTATGGTTATTTTAGAGAAGAGCTACTTTTAAATTCAAAATGTGTTACATCGCAAAAAGCTGTATATAAAACTGATCCTCCCGCAGACGTCTCGAACCGGATTTGGCAGAATCACCATTATCAACAAACTTCCTGTATGCAATCTTCTCAAGGGGCGGCAGAGCTACCTTCCATGCTTTTGTTATGCTGCTGAGATTAGCCAGTTGTTTTACAATAAAATGATTTAATGTCTCAGTTTTTTGTTTCATTCTACACTCCTGTTAGTCAATTGATTGTTTGTTTTTGAAAACATAAAAATCCTCCTGTTTAATCAGTGGTCATTTCTAGAAAACTGATTGAAATGTCAGTTTCCCGGTATTAAGTCCGGAAAGTTGCCTGAGAATCTTTATGAGCATCTCTATTCTATCTTCCCTCCAAATTTTTCTCTCTTCCTTATGAATATCATCCTGAAAACTTGGAAAATCAAAAATATAATCAGACAAAATCATTCCAAGTAATATATCAGTAATTATTTTTAGTTTACGTGTAATATCCGGACTATTATTAGATTTGTTCTGATCCGGAATAAGAGATCCAAGCTTAACCTGTAATTCACTAATTTTGGCTTTAACCGGAGTTAGATAATCAGATCCCTTTCCCAGTTCAGAAAAAAGAATCTTAATCTGGGGACGATTACTTTCCAGAAACTCAAAAAGTCGTTTTAGGGCAATCATTGTTGCATCAATATCAGTTAATTCAAATTGGCTTAAGATTGAAGTCTCTTTGTAACCATGAACCGAAAATAGTTTAACAGCAGTACTTAGAATTTGTGTTTTTGAATCTGTTCCACCAATACTCATTAAAACCTCCAATCAAACGCTTGATCAAGTTATTGAAATAATTATAAAAAGTCAAGGAAAACTTATTTTTTCCCTGAATGCTAAATTGACAGACTTAAATAAGGAATATTATTAGTGTTTTCTAAAATATTTTGCTTTTATTAGTTTTACCAGCCCTTTTAGGTATTTACCATTGATCATTAGAACCAGGGCATCAACAACTTTGTGTGTAACCTTCCCCCGGCTGAATATTGCCAGCAGCCGTACAGGAAGATGCCGGATCATAGCCTCGGCCATTCGCTCCATAGAAGGTGAATTATCCGAACCAACTGTCTTTCGCATTATTTTACGGATAATTTTATTAAGTTTTCGGCCAATAAAAGTTCCGGATACATCTTCCATGGTAGATTCAGAAGTAAAGGGTTCCCCTTTGACCTTTTTGGTATCCGGCAATGCTTTCCCATAAAGTTTTTCAAAAACAGTATTACTTTCCCAGTCACTCTTTACCGGGTTAAAGTACTCCGGTGAAGTTAATTTCATCTGATTTGCATATTCCGAGAGAATTTCACCGGAACGTATTATTATACGATGGCGGCTCCGGATATCACTGGAAGAAGAACCAGCAAGAATGTAATACTCTCCATCTTCCACCCGCCAATCTGAGTTTCCAACATCCCAGAAGGTAAAAGCACGCCGGTCAAGTTCCAGTGTAATCTTCTTTTTCTCTTTGGGTTTTAGATCTATCTTTTTAAAAGCTTTCAGTTCACGGTCGGGACGACCAATCGTAGAATCTTTCTTCTGTACATAGAATTGAACAGTTTCTTTTCCCTCCCTTTTCCCAATATTCTTGATAGAAATTTTTAAACGCACTTTAAACTGCCTGTTTTCTGTAAGCAGTTTGGCTTTAAGTCTTCCATATTCAAAGGATGTATAGTTTAGACCATGACCAAAAGGGAACAGAACTTTCTTATCAATGCTTGAATAGTAACGGTATCCCACATAGATACTCTCTCTGTACTCTACTGTCAGGGTTCCCCCTGGAAAATTGATATTTGCAGGATCGTCCTTCAAATGGATTGGGAATGTTTCAGCCAGTTTTCCGGAAGGGTTCACTTTTCCCAGAAGCAAATCCACTACTGCACTGCCCCATGCCTGTCCGCCGAGATAGGTTTCTAAAACTGAGGACACTCTGCTAATCCACGGCATCTCTACAGGAGCGCCATTGCTGAGGATTACGACTGTTTTGGGGTTCACTGCTGCAACCGCATCTATCAGCTCATTCTGACCTGGCGGAAGGGCAAGGGTAGTTCTGTCATAGGCTTCCGATTCATACTCTTCTGTAAGACCGGCAAAAATCAGGACTATATCTGCATTTTCTGCAGCAGCAACAGCTTCATTAATAAGCTTTTCATCAACTTTGTTTGTTGTTATATCATAACCTTCGGAAAACACAATTTCCACATTGTCACCGGTAGAGGATTTGAGCTCCTCCAGTGCACTGTCCAGGCGGGTGGGATTAATCAGGGAAGAACCGCTTCCCTGATATCGTGGAGTATAGGCAAGTTCTCCAATAACAGCGATCTTAATATGTTTTTCAGCTAATTTCAGAGGTAGTAGAGAATTATCATTTTTTAAAAGAACTGAAGCTTCAGCAGCCCCGCGACGGGCAAGCTGATGATGTGCAGCTTTGTTGTACCTACAATTTGTATTTTCTTTCAAAATTTTATTGGATTTAAGAATCATTTCTAAAATACGAAAAACCGTTTCATTCAGCAGATTTTGATCCAGTGTTCCATCTCTGACTGCCTGGACAATAAGGGTATCATTCAGACCACTGCTGGAAGGCATCTCCAGATCCATTCCTGCCGATAATCCTTTTACCCTGCCAACAGTTGCTCCCCAATCGGTTACAGTAACACCTTCAAACCCCCACTCGTTCCTGAGAATTTTCGTAAGAAGAGTTTCATTCTGACTGCAGTACTCACCATTCAGCTGATTATAAGCACACATGACCGTCCAGGGCTGTGATTTTTTTACAGCAATCTCGAATCCTGCAAGATAGATCTCCCGCAAGGCCCGCTCATCTGTTACTGCATTGATCGTCATCCTGCGGGTCTCCTGATTATTGACCGCAAGATGTTTCAATGATGTTCCAATTCCCCTGCTCTGTACCCCTTCAATATGGGCAGCTGCCAATTCTCCGCTTAAATATGGATCTTCAGAGAAGTACTCAAAATTTCGCCCGCAGAGAGGTGATCGCTTTATGTTTGCACCGGGTCCAAGAAGAACACTCACATTCTCCTCCAGACATTCTTCGGCCAGTGCAATTCCAATTTCTCTTATAAGGTCTCTGTCCCAGGAAGCCGCCATGGCTGAAGCTGTTGGGAAACAGGTTGCAGGAACACTCTGATTCATAACCGGCGCATCTCCGCTTATAAGCTCTTTTCGTAATCCATGAGGACCGTCTGTAATTAAAATGGAGGGGATATCCAGATGATCAATACCCTTAAGATTCCAGAAATCCTTTCCTGAACACAAACCGGCTTTCTCTTCCAGAGTCATAGAGCTGATCAGTTTTTTTATCTTTTCGTAATTTTTTGTATTAATTTCAGTTTCCATATTTCATAATAGCTTCCAGAAAAATAATTTCTGCTAATTCACGGGCTGCGTTAAACACAGGAAGATGATTTGAACCCGGAATCCCTATAAATTTAATATCCCGTTGCTCAGCCGCTCTTCTTATGCACTTAATAGAAAATACCCTGTCTTTCTCTCCATGAATCATCAGAATATTAATTCCTGATTCCACAAGATGTTTATAGTCCTCATCTACAGGGTAAAACAATAGATTATATACAGAAGCAGAATACCCTCTTAGTGCTGTATTTTTGATATCAATAAGAAGTCTTCGGATATTGTGATCAGATGAGTTTTTAAATGAAGCGTAATCAAAATTTCCAGAAGGTTTGTTGAAGCTGGTTTTTTTAAAAAACAGTTTCAGGAAACTACGTGCAGCCGAATTCTGAAACAGCCGATACAATTTTTTTCGACATTCTATCTGAAATGGATTGGAAGAGATCAATATCAGATCAGTGACCCTGTCAGGGAACAAAGATGTAAGTGTTACAGCCATGAATGATCCATAACAGTGACCAATAGTTATGAAGTTCGAGTTTTCACCAAACTCTCTGTTTATAATTTTAATAAATACCTTACTTTGCGCTGTAAAATTATAATCTTCTATGTCTTGTAAGTTTGTAGATCTTCCGTGTCCTGCAAGATCAATTAGTAAGACACGGAAGTCAATTTTATTTTTTGAAAGATCCATTAAGCCGGCTAAGGTATTTACCAAAGCCGATTTATTCCCCCCAAGACCGTGAAACATCACAATATTTACACGTTTTTCTGCTTTAAAATCTGAATTATAGATAAAATACGATATTTTCTCTTTATCAGATATAGTGAAATTTTTCTCTATAATTCCAAGGCTTCTTATCTTTACTCTTAATGTTTCTTCCTTCTCAACTTTACGTTTAATCCATAGAAGAGCGGTCATTTTCTTTGCTTTCTCTTTGATATATTTTGGAGATCGCATCCTTGCTGCGATTTTTCCCTTAATTTTAATATAAAATAGTCCATATATTTGATCTATTGATTTCTCAAATCCATTCTTAATTCCAGCAATTAACTTTAGACGTGTCGGCAGCTTATATTTATTTACAAGTAAGTCAATTTTCTCTTCAAGTGATTTAAACAAGTCATCCCTGTTAAAAGTAATTTCTTCCAGTTTTCTTTTATATTTTTCCAGATTATCAAGAAACTGCTGTAAATCATCTACATTAATCTCTTTTGATGTAATTCCCCATCCCTCTTTTTCAATATAGTAGCCGTTCATCTCCTGCTCATCCTGATTTTTAACAGGAATAGAGTAGATAGGCTTATTTAGAGTAACAGCTTCACTTATTAGAGAGAATCCTCCATTAGTAATAATCCCCTTACATGAAATAAGGTCTTCTGCAAATTTCTCTTTCCCCGATTTGCAGAACAGTAAATTCCCATCTCTATAATCTTCATTGAAACCATAGATAACATATTCCTGGTCACTCTGCTTCAGGACAGGAAACAGCCTGTTGTTCGATTTTGAGGTTTGGTATACAAGTATAAAATCTTTCTCTTCTTTGGAACCGGTATAAAAATAGTCTCTTACAATTGGTCCGACCAGACTGGTATTATGCTGGTACTTAGCCTTTAAGGGTACATCAAAAACAGTTGTAATATAGTTGTAGTCTCCGTCAAATTTCAGCACATACTCAATAAACCTGTTACTGAACATCCTGGCATATTTCTTATCAATAGCACATTTTGCTGCAAAATTAATATTATATATACAGATAAATGGTATTTTTGACAGTTTTGAGAAAAAATTGGAAAAAGGTTCAAAATCCGTAATTATCAGGTTTGGATTATACTTTACAATAGAATTTATCATGATAAAAGAATTTTTAAGTATAAAATCATCTATTTTGGTCGCTTCACGGAGAACAGTTTTACCCAGTTTAAATTCATTTTGCTCATATATGAAATTAACACCTGCAATTTTTTTTACTTCAAGGACATTGTCTTTTTCGGCAAAACTATCATAAAGATAATCATAAGCCCGTTCATACGAAAGAATTACAATTTTATGCCCGTTAAAAAGTAAATTATTTATTACAGCCTCACTTCGGGTAGCATGTCCCATCCCCTCGCCGCCTACTGCATAAAATATTACAGCCATTGTTCCTCCAAAAGCTTTATAAGTATTCTCCGGTAGATGTTGTACATTAGATATACTAAAATCAACTACTCCGGGCAATAAGAAAACCCAAGAACTTTTTGCGCTTTATCACTTTTTGAATTTTAAAAGCAGCACTTATCTAATATAAGGCCAATACCTGGCGAAAAAAGCCAAAAACAAGCTGTTACCATAGACATCGCAAAAGCCTTCAATATTAATACTTTACTCCAGGTTTTTTCGTAATTATACTATAACCATGAATGATAAAAATGATAATGTTACACAATCACAGAAAAAAGATTCCAGATGGAATAAGGACCCAAAAAAAGGTGGCCCGGCAGAGCATGATTCTTTTTTTAATATGAATCCAAAGCAGTTTAAGTATTCCCTCTGGTTTTTCATTGGAGCTCTTTTCTTTATTATGATACTGAATGCCTCTATTGAACAAATGAATCAGACTCAGGAAACAGTAAGTTTTAGTGATTTTAAGGAGAAAATTGAGGCTGGTGAAATAATAAAAGTACGTTTAGGTGAAAAATTTTATTACGGTCAAACAATATCAGTGCAGGAAAGTACCGGAACACAGAAAACCGTTATTTATCAGACAGTTCCGATAAACGATCCTGCTTTCATCTCTCTGATGGATGCTCACAATGTTGATTACTCTGCCGCAGTTCAACAGAATCCAATGCTGATGAATTTTATTCTAAGCTGGGTTTTCCCTTTTGCTTTTATTTATATAATCTGGAAACTAATGGCTAAGAAAATGGGTAATCTGGGTGCCGGAGTGATGAATTTCGGGAAAAACAGATCAATGATCGTTGCTGAGACAGACACACATGTAAAGTTTGAAGATGTTGCCGGAGCAGAAGAATCGAAGGAAGAATTGAAGGAGGTTGTTGATTTTCTTGATAACCCCGGGAAATACACAGAAATAGGGGGGAAAATTCCTAAAGGTGTTCTTCTGGTAGGTTCTCCCGGGACAGGGAAAACACTTCTTGCCAGAGCTGTAGCAGGCGAGGCAAATGTTCCTTTTTTTAGAATGAGCGGAGCTGATTTTGTCGAAATGTTTGTAGGCGTTGGAGCAGCACGGGTTCGTGATCTGTTTAAACAAGCCAGAGAAAAATCGCCGTGTATTGTTTTTATTGATGAGCTTGATGCTATTGGAAAAAGCCGTATTAATGTTGCCGGAGGAAATGACGAGCGTGAACAAACACTTAATCAGCTACTTGTAGAGATGGACGGCTTTGATTCCACTACCGGTGTTATTTTACTGGGAGCAACAAACAGACCGGAAATTCTTGATCCTGCACTTCTTCGTCCGGGGAGATTTGACCGTCAGGTAGTTATGGACCGACCGGATATTACAGGACGTGAGGCTATACTGAAAATACATGCAAAAGATGTAAAACTGGATAATTCTGTAAATCTTGAATTGGTTGCAAGAGCTACCCCCGGTTTCGTAGGTGCGGATCTTGCAAATATTATTAACGAAGCCGCTTTGTTAGCTGTAAGAGCTGGAAGAAAAGAAGTTCTTCAGGAAGATTTTAGTGAGGCAATTGAGAAAACTGTTGCAGGATTACAGAAAAAAAACCGGCTTATCAATCCTAAAGAGCGTAAAATTGTAGCTCACCATGAAACAGGACATGCTCTGACAGCTGCATTTACAAAAGGGGCGGATCCTGTTCAGAAAATTACTATCGTTCCCAGGGGAATCAGTGCTCTTGGTTATACACTCCAGACCCCGACAGAAGACAGGTTCCTTATGAGCAGGGAAGAACTTTTAGGTAAAATTGATGTACTCCTGGGGGGACGTGCAGCGGAGCAGATTATTTTCCAGGAGATATCAACCGGTGCTGCAAATGATCTGACAAGGGCAACGGACATCGCACGGAGTATGATAACCGAATATGGTATGAGTGAGAAGTTTAAAAATATGGTTCTTACCAAACGGGGTTCCCAATTCCTGGGGCCTGCCGCTCAGCCTCAGATGTCCAGGGAATATTCTGAAGCAACTCAACAGTACATTGATGAAGAAGTTGCTGAGATTCTAAAAGATCGATACTCGAATGTTTTACAGCTGCTCAAGGATAAGCAGGATCAGCTTGAGAAGATCTCTGAAAAACTATTAACGATTGAAACCATAGAGGCTGATGAATTTTACAAAATGGCAGGTATTACTTAACCATTGACCAGACTGCTGCTTATTATCATTATTTTATTTTCACCCTGTCTTCTTACAGCCCAGATACAAACTGATAAAGAGATTGCACTCGTTTTTTCCGGCAGCAGAAAATCTATTGCGTGGAGATTTTAAAAAACTTTCATTTGAAAATTATACCGATATAATGAAGCAGTATTCTTCCCTTCTGGATGAATAAATGAAAAGCATTGATATCTCTATTTTTATTGATAAATTTGTTGCCAGTAAGAAAGTTGCCAGAGATGTTTTAAAAGTGACAAAAAAATAGTATGATAGTATGATATTTATTGCAGAAACAAAGAGGAACAGATGAAAGACACTTTTTTTGATTTTTTAAGAGGCATTCCTTTTTTTGAAGAGTTATCAAATGATGATATCCACAGCATTTCCAAGTATTGTACAGATAAAGTTTTTAAACCAGGACAGATTCTTTTTTTCGAAGGTGATCCAGCAGATATGTTCTATATCATTATGAGTGGAGAAGTTGAGGTATGGAAGG
>JAUVLL010000332.1 GCA_030600745.1 Spirochaetaceae bacterium
ACATATAGGTGTAGCAAACCGCAGTTTTTCATGCTGGAACACAAGCCTTTTTTCTCCAATACCCCAGTTGGAGATATTGAATTTCTGGAATAGCTCGTCGAGTCATTCGAATTTCACCTTATCCAGGGGAAAATGCTCGGAGAATGGTACAAGACGTATCTTATGAAAAAAATCTTTGATATTTCCATGTGGGTCAATAAGGACAGAAGAATTGAAGTTGATCCTTTTTAGTTTTCCTGTTTCCAATGTAACCATCTTGTGATCCTGTGTACCTGTCAGCAGCCAGGTACCCGGATTCTTCTGATATTCGACAAATTCTCCTATAACCTTACCCCAGTGAGATTTTTCTCTTTCAGGTTTTGTCCAGTATCTGAGGTCAAGCTCTGTTCCCCCCTCAGGCCATGCTACAAGATCGGGTTTATAAGGTAAACTTAGTATTGCTTCATCTGTCAGATCCATGAGTTTCTTTAGGTTTTCTTTGTAGTCATGTTTTCTGGGATCTGTATTCTGTTGTACAAGTATAACTGTAGCTATAGGGGTTTCAGGATCATCATAAAGTTTTGCTTCCATATTCCTGAGAATAATACTCCCCGATGAAAGAGCTGATTGAGACAGGTGAATTCCGTAAAGATCTTTACTACCGGCTACAGACACACGAAATCAGGATCCCCCCTTTACGTGAAAGAAAGGACGATCTGCTCCTTCTTTTAGGATATTTCCTTAATGAAGCATCCCTGGAACTTTCAAGAAAGAAACTTGCAGTGCCTGGTGAATTGCTGACGCTTCTTGAAACCTACGATTTCCCGGGTAACGTAAGAGAGCTTCGTTCCATGATTTTTAATGCTGTGAGCAGACAGAAGGGAAAAATGCTGTCTCTTAAGTCCTTTCGTGAGACAATGAACCGTGAGAATATGGAATTACCTCCCCGTTCTGAAAGTGATACCTTCTCTTTCAATCCGGCATTTCATTCGTAATGCAACTGATTATTTCGTACTTGAACTTGGTGAAATGATACCGAAAGTGAGGGCAGACAGTATACGCCTGGAACAGGTTGTACTTAATCTGGTGAGGATAACTGATCCCTTTTTTACAACCCGCCGGGAAGCAGGAGGTACCGGTTTGGGGCTTTCGATATCAAAGCGTATAATCAAAAATCCTGGCGGAACAATATTCTTTAACTCCCGGGTGGGAAAGGGTACTACCGTTACTGTAAATCTGCCTGAAGGATAAGCAAAAGTATTTGATCTTTTTTGAATTAAACCTCTATACTTCAGCTATTCCTGGATATAAGTGTATAATACCGGGATGAACTAATGAAGGTCTGTTCGTAGAGGAACAATAATGAGATTAAAAATTTATCATATTGATGCGTTTACTGATACAGTCTTTAAGGGCAATTACGCTGCGGTTATTATTACTGATGAATGGTTGTCTGATAAATTAATGCAGTTGATAGCGACAGAAAATAATCTTTCTGAAACAGCCTTTGTAAAAAAATCCGGAGTAAACAGATATGGAATTCGCTGGTTCTCTCCTCTTACAGAAATTGATTTTTGCGGCCATGCAACCCTGGCTGCTGCATTTGTCCTGTTTTCACAGGACAGTTCTGTCAATGAACTGACATTTCTAACTGAAACCGTGGGAGATCTAAAAGTCAGGCAGGTTGAAGATGGATATATTGAAATGACATTTCCAAATCGAAAGCCTGATTTAATCAATCAAATTCCCCCTGGATTAATACAGGGTTTATCAATAGAACCCAAAGAAGTATTTCTTAGTCAGCAGGCCTGGTTTGTCATTTATCCAAATGAAGAAGATGTCTATTCGGTTAAGGTAAAAATAGAAGAACTTAGGAAGCTTGCACCTTATGATGTTGTAGTTACTTCCGGATCAGATAAATATGATTTTGTTTCCAGGTATTTTTGGCCTGCCAATGGTAATGTTGAAGATCCTGTAACCGGCTCAATTCATGCAGGTTTAGTACCATTTTGGGGCAAGAGATTAAACAAGAAAACTATGACAGCCTTTCAGGCTTCCAGACGTGGAGGTGTCCTGAAATGCAGACTGTTGGATAATGGGGTTGTTGTATCCGGCAGAGCTGTTCAATATCTTGAAGGGTATATTGATGTTTGAATGCTATGAACGAATAAAAAAACATAAAAAGTTGTTAAACATTGCTTTAGGTGGTATATTATAACTAATAGAAGTAATAAGGAGTCCCTATAATGTCAACTGCTGTTAAAGTATCAGATGACCTGGTAATAAAAGCTAAAATTAAATCAAAGGTGTTTAAACGTTCAATTGCCGGCCAAATTGAATATTGGGCGAGCATTGGACAGGTGATTGAAGAAAATCCTGATCTCCCTTTGCCTTTTATACAGGAAATCCTTACGGCAAAAGAGGAAATTAAAGCCGGATTTGGAACCCCTTATGTTTTTGGTGAAGGCGAATGAATGAAATTACTAATATTATCCAATCTCCATTATTTTCCAGGCAGAAAAAAAAACTTCATAAAAACCAAATTAAAAATTTAGATGAGGCAGTTCGAACTATTGCTCAAAACCCTGAACTTGGATCTGGAAAAGCCGGAGATTTAAGTAGAATTCAGGTGTATAAATTTAATTCGGTGAACTCACTGGTTCTTCTGGCATATGAAATAAGTGAAAATACTCTTTTCCTTTATTCTTTTGGATCACACCAGAATTTTTATAAAGAACTCAAGAATTATATTAATCGTTAATTCAGGCTCTCTCTTAACACAAAGTACAGATATTTAGTAAGGGATAATGTCGGTTGTATAGGCATTTATTGTATTACAAATTATAATATATAAAAATAATGTAGTATCTTATAGCTACAGGGACATATGAATGGATGCTGGTAGTGTTGTGGAATATCTAACTGTTACATCAAGTAAGAGGAAGTCATAAATGAGTAAACTGAGTAGATTTATTCCTGTTACCAGGACAGTACTGATATTTATTGCCGGGTTTGTGTGGCTCTGATACTTTCCAGTGTTAGGTATATTGATCCTTTGTTAAAGAACTTCGCAGCAGACAGTAATTGTAATATCATTTAAAGGAGATTTTTATGCCCAGACTTATTGGTGAAAATATTATTTTGCGGGAGTACAGGAAGGCAGATTTACCGTTTATTAATGCCTTTGTAAATGATTATGAGATAACTGTTAACCTTTCAGATATTTTTCTAAGGAACCACCCTCTTGAAAGTACTGAGAAATTTTTAGATTCTGTTCTTAATAATTCATCCAATGACAACTTTCATTATATTATCGCTGAGAAAGAGACACTTAATTATATCGGACAGGTTGAGATTATGAATATCGACTGGATATCC
>JAUVLL010000289.1 GCA_030600745.1 Spirochaetaceae bacterium
TAGGAAAGCCTCAGGTTACTTATAGAGAATCAATTTCCACTGAAGCTTTACACACAGAAAAATTCCATAAACTCGTAGCAGGTAAAGAAAATACAGCAGAAGTTTCACTAAAAGCAGAACCTGCAGGTAAAGGTGCAGGTAACATTATTATATGTGAAGTATCTGAAAGCAAGCTTCCGAGAGAATTCAGAGATGCGGCTGAAAGGGGTATTAAGAATGCCTTTTCTTCAGGAATTATGTATGGTTATCAGTCTATAGATATAAAAGTAACCCTGACTGATGCTGTTTATGACCAGCAAACCTCCTCTGCTCTGGCATTTGAAGCAGCGGGCGCTCTGGGATTTGATGCCACCTGTAGAAAAGCGTGTCCTGTACTTCTTGAACCAATAATGAATGTGGATATATTGACACCAAAAGAATTTGTAGGAGAGGTAATTAGTCATATTACAACAAGAAAGGGACTAATCGGCAGCCTTGAGAGCAAACCGTCTGTTGAACATATAAAAGCTGAAGTTCCCCTTGTAAATATGTTCGGTTACTCAACGGCCCTTAGAAGTCTAACTCAGGGCAGAGGTACATTTGCTATGGAATTCTCCTATTTTGCAAAGAAAGAGGGCGGAATTTAAATGGAAAATGAAAAATGAAAAATTGGTACTGTCACTTGTACTACCATTATTTTTCATTTTTAGTTATTCGTTTTTCATTTCTTTTTAGTTGACAACTCTAAATTCTGCTTCTATAGTTAGTGATCTTGTTACTAAATAAATGGAGGAAATATGAGTATTACCACTGCTGACATTCGAAACATCTCTCTTGTAGGACATGGAAGCACTGGGAAAACTTCACTTTTAGAGCAGATGCTCTACGTAGGTGGTGTTATTCCAAAAGCCGAACTCCCTGATTCAGGGAAAAGTGTGAGTGACCACACAGACGAAGAAATAGAAAGGAATATTTCGATCCATACTACACTGTCCGGTGTTGAATGGCACGATAAACAGATCAATATTCTGGATACACCCGGAGTTGCTGATTTTGTTGGTGAAGTTGTGTGCGCCTATAGAGCTACTGAATCTTCAATTGTACTTGTAGATGCAAGTGATGGTGTTCAGATAGAAACTATAAAACTGTGGAGACGACTTAACAACCGGAAAATGCCGCGAATAGTTTTTATTAATAAACTTGATAAAAGCAGAGCAAATTTTGATACTGTTTTTGAGGACCTTAACGAAAAGTTTGATAAAACATTTGTACCTGTTACTATTCCTATTGGAAATGGAGATAATTACAAAGGTATTGTCAATCTTATTGAAAATAAGGCTTATCTTGTTCATGAGTCAGGGGAAAAAGATCACGAAATAGACATACCTGAAGATATCCATGATATGGTGGAAGAGTATCGACTCAAACTGATTGAATCAGCCGCTGAAGGAGATGATAAGTTAATAGAAAAATATTTTGAGGAAGGAACGTTATCTCCTGAAGATATTCGTCTTGGTCTTAAAGAAGGGTTGCAGAATTACAAGATAGTACCGGTACTCTGCGGCAGCAGTCTTAAGAATAATGGAGTTACATCTCTTTTAAACTTTATCTCCAATATAGCTCCATCACCTGCCTGTTATACAGAAATAGCTGTTGACTCCGATTCTAAAGATGTTGACGTAACAATTTCAAAAGATGAAAAATTCAGTTCATTTGTTTTTAAAACAAGTATAGATCAGTTTTCCGGTAAACTTTCATTTATTAAGGTAGTTTCAGGAATATTAACTCCGGATACTGAAATATATAATATCAGGGAAGGAAAAAAAGAAAAGAGCTCTAAAATTTATAGAGCTCTTGGTAAAAAATTAGTTGAAGTCAAGGAACTTTCTGCCGGAGATATTGGTATACTGGTTAAGCTTGATGCAGTTAAAACTAACGATACGATATGTTCTTCTGACAAATTTATTCACTTCAAACAGCTTGCACTTCCACATCCGATTTATGCTATAGCTGTTTCGGCTACCAGTAAAAAAGAGGAAGATAAGCTGAATGATTTTCTACATAGAGTATCCGAAGAAGATCTGACCTTTCAAATGGAATTTAATAAGGAAACTAAAGAAAATGTAATTTCCGGTATGGGAGAATTACATTTAACAATTATTCTTAATAAAATTATTGAGAAACAGAAAATTGAGGTAGAAAAAAGAGTTCCTAAAATTGCTTATAGAGAGGCAATTACAAAATCCTCTGATGCCGAGTATGCTCATAAAAAACAATCCGGTGGTCATGGTCAGTATGGTAAAGTATTAATGAGTATAAAACCTATGGCCCGTGGATCTCATTTTGAATTTGTTAATGCAATTAAAGGCGGATCTATATCTAAAGGCTACATGCCCGGTATTGAAAAGGGTATTCTTGAAGCCATGTCAGAAGGATTTCTGGCAGGGTACCCTATTGATGATATTCAGGCAACTATTGTTGACGGTAAGGAACACCCTGTTGATTCATCGGAAATGGCATTTAAACTGGCTGGAAAGGGTGCAATGAAGGTTGCCCTGGAAAAAGCAGGAGTAAAACTACTTGAACCTATAATGAGGCTGAAGGTTTTTGTTACTGCAAACTATATTGGAGATATCCTTTCAGATATGAGCTCTAAAAGGGCAAGAGTACTGGGCCAGGAAGATCTTGGCGGAGGAATAATTGAGGTTGATGCTGAAGTACCGCAGGCTGAACTTCTAAGATATTCCATTGATATTAAGTCCATTACATCCGGTACCGGATCATTTGAAATGGAGTTTGATCATTACTCTACTATTTCCGGTAAAATAGCTGAAGCTGTAATAAAAGCGGCTCAGGCTTCTGAAGAATAGAAAGAATTTTTAAATATTCCAATTATACTGTCCATCCTTTTTAGAATAAGGATGGACAGCTTTTTTATCTTTCCGAAAGGGGAACAAAATCTTTGCCAGGGATTTTTATATGCTTATATGCAGGACGCATAATCCTGCCGCCGTTAAGTGATTCTTCAATTCTGTGGGCACTCCAGCCGGCAATTCGGGCTATTGCAAAAATAGGTGTAAATAAATCTTCCGGGATTCCAAGAAGTCTGTAAACAAATCCTGAATAGAAATCTACATTTGCTGATATAACCTTTGTATTCCCTTTAACTTCAGCAAACACTGCAGGGGTAAGTTCTTCCACCAGGTTTAGAAGGTTAAATTCATCTTCAATACCCTTCAGTTTTGCGAGTTTACGGGCTTTGCCCTTTAACAGAACAGCTCGGGGATCTGAATATGTATAAACAGCATGTCCCATCCCATAGATTAAACCGGTTTTATCAAAAGCTTTCTTCCTGATAATCTTTGAAATATACTCAGAAACTTCTTTTTTATTTTTCCAGTCCCTGACATTCTTCTTAATGTTATCCAGCATTTTGACAACCTTAATATTTGCACCGCCATGTTTTGCACCTTTAAGAGAACCAATTGCAGCAGCAACAGCCGAATAAGTATCAGTTGATGCAGATGAGATAAGATGAATTGAGAAAGTTGAATTATTACCTCCACCATGCTCAGCATGAAGTACCATGCATAAATCAAGGAGTTCAGCTTCTACTGCAGAATATTTTTTATCCGGACGAATAAGCATCAGTAAATTTTCTGAAGTACTTAAAGATGGATCCGGAGAATGTATAAACAGTGTCTCATTTTCATGATAATGCATTTTTGCCTGATAAGCATAAGCAACTAAAACAGGAAACCATGAGATCAACTGAATACTCTGCCTTAAACAATTTTCAACAGTAAGATCTTCCGGATTTTCATCATAGGAATATGCTGCAAGTACACTTCTTGCAAGTTTATTCATTATATTTGAACTGGGAGCTTTAAGAATCATATCTTCTATAAAGCCTTTAGGCAGTTTTCTCCTTTCTGCAAGAATTTTAATAAAAGAATCGAGTTCATCTTTTCGCGGCAACTCACCAAAAAGAAGTAGATATACTGTTTCTTCGAATCCGAAACGCCCCTCTTTTAGAAACCCCTCTGCAAGATCGTTAATATCAATTCCTCTATACCGCAGCCTGCCTTTAACAGGGACCTTTTCATTTTCATCTACAATATAACCATGAACATCACCTATTTGTGTAAGTCCAACAAGAACACCGGTACCGTCTTTGTTTCGCAAGCCTCTTTTTACATCATAGTTACCAAATCTTACCGGATCTATTACATTATTTTTTAGTGCTAATTCACTATATTTTTTTAAATCCTCATCATTAAAAGATTTCATAATACTATCTCCCAAATTTCTCTAATTTTATGATTGTTCTTAATTCC